>OMVH01000269.1 GCA_900314365.1 uncultured Prevotella sp.
GTACTTCGACGAGGCCCTCGAGGTCCGATCTCGAGCGAAAAGTACTCAAAAAAGGGTCTCAAAGCACTCGGATTTTCTCTATTTCGAGATTTTTATTTGTAAAGGATTCGGTTAGTGTTAGCATTATTTAACGCACCTTTTTTCGTATCAAAAATCAAAGTTTTCCATTGCACACTCTCTTCGTTTGGAGCTCTTCTTGCCCCGATAAAAATAGGTATCCATCAGCGAGACGCTACCCCTCAGAAAGAGCATAAGCGCTTGCGGAACTTGAAAAACCGATCTTCCTATAATGACTTTCTCGCCCACTCATCCAAGTGCCCTGCAGTGGATATTTGTGAACGGACCCTAACTATCCAACTGCGATAACCGCATATTCACACTTCGATGATCACAAACCTCTCGTTCTGTCCTTTGCTCAGAATCTGATGTCAATTCCGTCGAGTAGAGTCGTATAGACATCGATGGCACGATGTATATCGCTAATTTCTACGAATTCATCGGCAGAATGTGACCTTGCAGAGTCTCCTGGCCCAAGCTTGAATGCCGGGCATGTCATCAGTGCTTCGTCGCTTAGTGTCGGTGAACCGAAAGGTTTCATTCCCATTTCAAGACAACGTTTAACCAATGGATGATTGTGAGGAATAGAAGATGAACGGAGTCTGAATGACCGAGCTGTTACTTCAGACTGGAGGTTCTGCTGAATGAATCTGAACACTTCCTCGTTGTCATAAAGTTCGTTAGTCCGAACGTCTACAACCATCTTGCAAGTGTCAGGTATTACGTTGTGCTGTGTTCCTGCCTCTATCTGCGTTACATTCATAATCGTAGGTCCAAGCAGCTGACTTATTTTCTTGAACTTGTAAGAGCGCAACCACTGTAGGTCGTCAGCCGCTTTGTAGATGGCATTCACGCCCTCTCCTCGGGCTGCGTGTCCGCTTTTTCCGTGAGCTGTAACGTCGAGTACCATCAATCCCTTTTCCGCAGTTGCAGGTTGGAGCCCCGTAGGTTCACCTACGATGGCTACGTCAATCTGTGGTAACAGGGGCAGCGCTCTGCTTATTCCGTTCTTGCCACTAACCTCTTCTTCGGCCGACGCAAGATAAATGAGGTTGAAAAGTTGCGGTTTCATCGATAGTATTCTGAATGCCTGCAACAAGCTCACCAGCCCTCCGCCGCAGTCGTTGCTGCCCAGTCCGTAGAGACGGTCACCCTCGATGGCAGGTTCGAAGGGATTTCTGTTCCATGAGTCTACCGGTTTTACGGTGTCAATGTGTGCATTGAGCAACAAGGTGGGTCTGCTTTCCACGTAGCGTGTTCCGAAAGCCCAAACATTGTTAGCTTCTCTCTTGCACTCGAAGCCATAGCTTGTAAGAGCTTGCTCCATGAGGTCGGCAGCTTCCTTCTCATTGCGGCTTACCGATGGAGTGGCAATGAGCTTCCTGAGCAGGTCGACCGCCTCTGCTTTATATTCAATTCCTTGTGTCTTCATGAAGGCAAAGTTACAAAAATTGCTCCTTTCCAGCGTCCTTAGCGGAATAAATAATGAAGGGACCACTTTTTTATGTCTTTTTCTTTTGCTTTTTATCTAAATTAGCTTATCTTTGCATGATACAAAAGTCTCCTTTTCACTATGCAAACAAGGTGTCATCTCTCGGTTCTCATCCATGAGCAAGCCAAAAAGTATGGTTCTCGGGCTGCGGTCACATTCCGCAACTTCGGTAGTCTCAAGTGGAATACCATCTCCTGGAAGCAATTTTCCCTTCGGGTGAAACAAGTGTCGAATGCCATGCTTAACCTTGGCATGAAGCCTCAAGAGAATATTGCCATTTTCTCACAAAACTGTGTGCAATATCTCTATACGGACTTCGGTGCCTATGGTGTACGTGTCGTCTCTATACCTATCTATGCCACGAGCAGTGAGCAGCAAATCCAATATGTGGTCAACGACGCGCAGGTGAGATTTCTCTTTGTGGGCGAGCAAGAGCAATACGACAAGGCTCATCGTATCATTCCCCTCTGCCCAAGTCTTGAGCGTATTATCATCTTCGACCACAGTGTCCGCATAAGCACTCACGACCCAAACGCTCTCTATTTTGAAGATTTTATCGCCCTTGGTGAGAATCTCCCCAGACAGACCGAGGTGGAGGCTCTTTATAAGCAGGCTAATGATGAAGACTTGTGCAACATTCTTTATACGAGTGGAACGACGGGGGAAAGTAAAGGTGTCATGCTCACTTATGGACAATATGCGGCCGCATTCAAGGCTAACGACAAATGTGTTCCGGTGGGCGAGTCCGACCGGGTTATCAGCTTCTTGCCTTTCACCCATATCTTTGAGCGTGGCTGGGCTTACCTTGCACTCACGGAAGGAGCACAACTCATCGTAAACACCTATCCCCGCGAAATACAACAGTCCATGCGCGAGACCAAACCCACCTGTATGTCTGCTGTGCCGCGCTTCTGGGAGAAGGTCTACGTTGCAGTAAAAGAGCGAGTCGAGCACTCTGGTGCCATGCAACAGAAGCTGTTCCGCCATGCGCTCAACATTGGCTACAAGTACAATATCGAGTATCTCAGTCACGGAAAGCGTCCGCCCATTGGCCTGACCTTGCAATATCGTTTTTATAACAAGACAGTGCTGAGCCTGGTCCGCAAGCAATTGGGGCTGGAACATCCTAATATATTCCCGACGTCAGGTGCCACGGTGAGCCCCGAGGTAGAGCAATTTGTCCATTCCATCGGAATCTGTATGATTGTCGGCTATGGACTCACGGAAAGTCTTGCCACTGTCACCTGCGACCATAAGGGCGAGCCCTATACCATAGGATCAGTGGGAAGACCCATTGACGGTGTGGACATAAAAATCGGTGAAAACGATGAGATACTGCTCAAAGGTCCTACTATCACGAAGGGATACTATAATCGTGACTCTGCCAATGCTGCGGCTTTTGATAGTGAGGGTTACTTCCATACCGGAGACGCAGGTTACTTGCGTGGGGGTGAGCTCTACTTGAAAGACCGCATCAAGGATCTCTTCAAGACATCCAACGGCAAGTACATCGCTCCGCAGATGGTGGAGTCTTTGCTGCTTGTTGACAAGTTTATCGATCAGGTAGCCGTTGTAGCCGATCAGCGTAAGTTTGTCTCAGCCCTTGTCGTTCCCGAGTTCCGTCTGCTCGAAGAGTACGCCCGCGACCACAAGATAAAGTTCGAAAGCCGTGAGGACCTTTGCTCCAATCAGCAGATATGCCATATGATGATGGACCGTATCTGCACGTTGCAACAGGGATTGGCTCAATACGAGCAAATTAAGCGCATCACCCTGCTGCCTCACCACTTCTCCATGGAGAGCGGAGAACTGACAAACACACTTAAACTACGGCGTCCTGTTGTTTACAAGAATTTCAAGGATGTCATCGATAAAATGTACGAAGACTAAAGAAGAATGATAACAGCTGACCAACTGAAAGACGTGATGGAGCGCACTGACGCGCTTCATCGCTATCTCAACATTGACCAAAAAAAGATAGAGTTTGAAGAGGAGCAACTGCGCACGCAGGCTCCCGATTTCTGGGAAGATCCCAAGCGTGCTGAAGCTCAGATGAAGAAGGTCAGAGGCCTCCAGAAATGGCTTGATGGATATAAGGAGGTGCGGCAGTATGCCGATGAGCTCCAGCTGGCCTTTGACTTCTGCAAGGAGCAGATGGTAAGCGAGGAAGAGGTTGATGCCGACTATGAAAAGGCGGTGAAGGCCATAGAGGCTCTTGAGTTGAAGAACATGCTGCGACAAGAAGAGGATTCCATGGACGCAGTGCTGAAGATAAACTCCGGAGCCGGTGGCACTGAGAGCCAGGACTGGGCTTCCATGCTTATGCGCATGTATCAGCGTTGGGCTGAGGCTCATGGCTACAAAGTGACTATCACAGATATGCAGGAAGGCGACGAAGCCGGCATCAAGAGCGTGACCATGACCATTGAGGGAGGCGAGTATGCTTACGGCTATCTAAAGAGCGAGAATGGGGTGCACCGTCTCGTCCGTGTTTCGCCTTTCAATGCTCAAGGAAAGCGAATGACAAGTTTTGCCAGCGTCTTCGTTACGCCTTTGGTCGACGATACCATTGAGGTCTACGTTGATCCTGCGAAGGTCAGTTGGGATACTTTCCGTTCGAGCGGTGCCGGAGGTCAGAATGTTAATAAGGTGGAATCGGGTGTCAGACTTCGCTATCAGTATGAGGACCCGGATACTGGCGAACATGAAGAGATTCTTATTGAGAACACCGAGACACGCGACCAACCTAAGAACCGGGCCAAAGCCATGCTTTTGCTTAAAAGCCAGCTCTACGACCGTGCTTTGAAGAAGCGGCAGGCTGAGCAGGCAAAGATTGAGGCCGGAAAGAAGAAAATAGAGTGGGGGAGCCAGATACGCAGCTACGTCTTTGATGACCGGCGCGTGAAAGACCATCGTACGGGTTATCAGACCTCGGACGTCGACGGTGTGATGGACGGAAAGATTGACGGTTTCATCAAAGCCTATCTCATGGAGTTCCCCGACAGCGGTGAGACCGCATGATGTGTATTCTTGTACGATATGTACGGCAAACTATCAAACAATAACCTATAAAACTATAAAAACTATGAGTCAAAGCAGCAAAATTCATCGCGCTCAGCGCGAGGCAAAACAGGAGAAGCAAGCCAAGAAAGTCGTTAACTGGATTTTTGGCATTCTTATATTATTGGCAGTGATATTCGCCATCTGGACTATTGCCTTGCAATGAGCGGATTGGAGATAGAACGCAAGTTCCTTGTGCGTCGGGGCGGTGCGTATAAGCAGGTAGCCACGTCGTGCAGCCATATTCGTCAGGGCTATATTCTCTGCGAAGGAGCCACGGTGAGAGTTCGCACTCGCGACGATAAAGCTTATCTGACCATTAAGAGCCATTCACGTGATGGAGGACTCTCGCGCTATGAATTCGAAAAGGAAATTACGCCCGATGAAGCCAGTCATCTGTTGAAGCTTTGTGCGCCGCCCATCATTGACAAGCATCGCTGGCTTGTGCCGGCAGGTGACCACACCTTTGAGGTGGACGAGTTTCACGGTGAGAACAGTGGACTTGTTATTGCCGAAGTGGAGTTGCGCGGTAAGGACGATACCTACGAAAAGCCCGATTTCATCGGTCCTGAAGTGACGGGTGATTATCACTTTTCCAATTCCAGCCTGAGGTCGCTTCCCTTCTGTAAATGGAGTGCCAAGGTGCCTGAAGCCTATCGGGAAGACGTAGAAGAGAAGGAAGGCTAAGCGCCATCTTAATATGTTCCCCGATTCCTGAAGACAAGAACGTCTCGGATGGTCTCCCTGAGAGTGAGTCTCCTTTAGTTTGTTCCCATGCCCCGGTTACTGCCCAAGCCGAGGCATGGGAATCTTTCTTTGCGACAGCTCGTTTCCCTTCTTTGTTGCTTGCCTTTGCTTATCTTGTGTTATTTATTGGTCGGCTAAAGTTACTTTTTACTTGTTTGTGGCTTCTTTCTCGAATAATTTTCATACTTTTGTGCCGTTGTTATGAGATTATGAAATAGTGAAGACATGACAGAAGAGAGAGCAAATTTCGCGAGCAAAGTAGGTGCTATCCTTGCGACGGCGGGCTCAGCTGTCGGGCTGGGCAATGTTTGGCGCTTCCCTTACATGTGCGGCCATAATGGGGGTGCCGCGTTTATCATCATTTATTTATTATGTGTGTTCCTTTTGGGAGTACCATGCATGGTGTCTGAGTTCATTATCGGGCGTCACGGTGCCTCCAATACCTATCGGGCCTATTCACGGCTTTCCGGGGGCAGGGCATGGAAGTTCGTCGGTCTGCTCGGTGTGCTCACCGGCTTTCTCATCACGGGCTACTATGCTGTGGTGTCCGGGTGGTGTCTTGATTACATTTACGCATCTGTCAGCGGGCAGCTTCAAGGAGACTCCCATTATGTGGTGAATTATTTTCAGAATTTCTCCACCGATCCGCTGAAGCCTATCTTCTGGGCCGTTGCAATCTTGCTTGTCACTCATTTCGTTATTGTCAGAGGCGTGCGAGGCGGAATAGAGAAATTCTCGAAGCTACTCATGCCCCTGCTCTTCATTCTTTTGCTCATTATGGTTGTGGCGTCTTGTCTTCTTCCAGGAGCATCGAAGGGCATCAGCTTCCTGTTTAATCCCGATTTCAGTCATCTCAACAGCAGTGCTCTCCTCGATGCTCTCGGTCAGTCTTTCTATTCCCTCAGTATAGCCATGGGCTGCATCTGCACGTTCGCTTCTTATTTCTCACGTCAGACCAATTTGTTGAAGTCGGCTGTTCAGGTTTCTCTCATTGATACGCTTGTGGCCGTCCTTGCCGGTCTCATCATTTTCCCTGCAGCCTTCTCGGTGGGCATCAACCCCGACAGCGGGCCTAAGCTTGTGTTCATCACCCTGCCCAACGTGTTCAGTCAGGCTTTCAGCGCTGTG
This sequence comes from uncultured Prevotella sp., assembly GCA_900314365.1. GTDB lineage: Bacteria > Bacteroidota > Bacteroidia > Bacteroidales > Bacteroidaceae > Prevotella. The sequence goes on from OMVH01000269.1 coordinate 6,485, forward strand.
CCCTTGTTGGGCTGGCTGATGTCCATCATGTTCTATGCCTTGCTTTCACTTGCTGCGCTCACCTCGCTCATTTCGCTCCACGAAGTGAGCACTGCTTTCTTCTTTGAGGAACTCCACATCAAGCGCAGTCATGGTGCGGTCATAGTAACCGTGTCAACATGCATAATAGGGGCTCTATGCTCGCTTTCGCTTGGCAAGTGGGATTTTCTCTCCATTGGCGGGAAACCTCTTTTCGAGATATTCGATTTTGTGACCGGTCAGATATTTCTCCCCATCGGAGGCTTCTTTACCTGTATGTTCCTTGGGTGGTGGGTACCGAAGAAGATAGTGAAGGATGAGTTCACCAATTGGGGCACAGTGTCCTCTCGCTTCTTTAATGTCTATTTGGTATTGGTGCGTTACGGATGCCCTTACGCTATCCTTGCCATCTTCCTCCACCAGTTTGGCGTATTCTGATATGAAACAGGAACGTGGTCATTTTGGCAGCAGGATTGGTGTTATCCTTGCCACGGCAGGATCGGCAGTAGGACTGGGCAACATCTGGCGATTTCCTTATATGACGGGGCAGGATGGAGGTGCAGCCTTCATTCTTTTCTATGCCTTGTGTGTAATCCTGCTTGGTATTCCAGGTATGGTTGCTGAGTTCGTTGTTGGACGCCATTCCTCAGCCAATGCAGCCAAGGCCTACCGCTCGCTCTCAGGTGGAGGACCGTGGGCGGTCATTGGCTATATGGGTGTGTTCACCTCGATGATTATCCTTGGATTCTATGCAGTTGTAGCAGGTTGGTGCCTCCACTACCTCTTTGTCAGTGTGGCCGGTGACCTCAACGAGGGTGGTCAGAGCGCACAGGCTGTTTTTCAGTCATTCTCCGGAAGCAGTTATCTCCCGGTCGTTTTCACCGCAGCTTTCATTCTTCTCACCCATGCCGTTGTAACTCAGGGAGTGCGCAAGGGCATAGAGCGTGCCTCCAATCTTCTCATGCCGGCGCTATTTGTTCTGCTCATAGTCATCGTTATAGCCTCATGTTCCCTTCCGGGCTCTCTGGCAGGTGTGAAGTTCCTGTTTCATCCTGACTTCTCGAAGCTCAACCACAGTGTGACCCTTGATGCTTTGGGGCAGGCTTTCTTCTCTCTATCCCTCGGTACGGCTTGCCTTTGCACCTATGCCTCCTATTTCAGTCGTCAGACCAATCTCCTGCGGTCGGCCACTCAGATAGCCGGTCTCGACACGCTCGTTGCCATTCTTGCGGGACTGATGATTTTTCCGGCGGCTTTCTCTGTGGGTGTGAATCCCGACAGCGGTCCCTCGCTCATCTTCGTCACGCTTCCTCAAGTTTTCGCCAAGGCCTTTTCATCCCTGCCCGTTGTGGGTTATGTGGTCTCTGTGCTCTTTTATGCCTTGCTGGTTCTGGCTGCTCTCACCAGTACCATCTCGATGCATGAGATTGGAACTTCGTTCTTCTGTGAGGAGCTACGCCTTACACGAGAGAAGGCGGCCTGGATAGAGACCTGTTGCTGTGTTGCTATAGGAGTGTTGTGCTCGCTTTCTGTCGGAGCAGTGCCCGGACTGAGGCTCTTTGGAGTCAGTCTTATGGACTGCTGTGATTTTCTCACTTCCAACATCCTGCTACCTCTTGGCAGCTTCCTCACCTGTCTCTTTGTGGGTTGGGTAGTCCCACGTCGCATTGTGGCCGACGAGTTCACAAACTGGCATACTCTTCGCGGCGTATTCTTTGGAACGTGGCTCTTCGTCATCCGTTTTGTTTGCCCTCTCTGTATTGCAGCCGTATTTCTTCATCAGTTGCACATCATCTGAGGTTGTGGAATTTCAACTGAAACTTGTAAACAGATAAATAAAAAAGAAATGCCAACCGGCTACGAGAGCCTGTCAGCATTTCTTTCAGTCGGGATTAGGCGACTCGAACGCCCGACCCCTACGTCCCGAACGTAGTGCGCTACCAACTGCGCTAAATCCCGATTCCTTTGTTTTGTGAGTGCAAAGGTACAGCATTTTTTCTAATCTGATGCAATTTTAGTAGAAAAAATTTGCCAATGTCGTTTGAATCTTGTACCTTTGCACTCGCTTTGAGGTTTTAGCAAGGCTTCAAGGTTACAACAAGGTGCCTTAGCTCAGGTGGTAGAGCAATGGACTGAAAATCCATGTGTCCTTGGTTCAACTCCAAGAGGTACCACATTCCTCTATTTTTTATCAAAGAACAGCCGTCCTTAGGGGCGGCTTTTTTTATGTCGTACTCCGAGCCATTCTGGCAGACCCTCACCCGCTGTGCTTTTTATTTCTTCAATGCTCTGTTTTCTTTTCCGAAGCTGAGAAGTCGACGTAGGGGAGAAGCTTTTCAAGGTCTTCGTTGGTGAAATTCTTAAACATTCGTAGTGTTGCGGCATTGCGTATGTAGCCCTTTACACGCCGATAGGTGGCTATTTCCTTCGCCTGCGAAAAGCTGATATAGGGGTGACTGCGCAGCTGGCTTTGTGACAGACTGTTGATTGCCAGCCGGCGAATGGCCTGTGTATTCACGGTCAGGAAAGGCAGGGCTTCTTCAGGAAACCCCTCTATCTCTTTCAGCTGTTCTGTGGAATAATAGCCACCGAGCCGTTCGCGGTAGCGCACGATGGCCCGAGCATAGTAGGGACCGATACCCCTCACTTTGCGCAGCTCTGTTGTGTCGGCACCGTTAAGCTCTATCGTCTCGCCCTCTTTCAGCTTTCGCGGATAGGCAATGGTGTCGCGAGGAGTTCTTTCGGGTGCTTCCTTCACCACATCAGCAGCCATGCGATAGTCGCCGGTGATGACGATATAGGGGCGCAGCGTTTCGTATTGCTTCATGGTCAGTCCGTGGATGCATGCAAAGTCTTCGGGCTTCCGGAACTCCCCGCCAGCGGCCCTATAGTGGTAGATGTTTCTCACAAGATAGGGCTTAAGTCCCAGCCGAAGCAGTTCCGTGCTGTCGGCCGTATTGGGGTCGAAAGGGAAGAGCTCGGCTTTGTTCCCGCCCGGGCCGTAGTTATAGGTACGAGGCATGACGAATCCTTTCGCCGCCTTCTCTTCGTTGATGTTGAGGCTATCCTGAGCGACTGATTCTGTTGTGGATTCAGCCTTTCCCAGGAAATAGGCTCCCGTGATGAGCACTGCAGCAGTGACGACGATGAAGATAAGTCCGCGACGGTCGGACTTAGTGAGCAGACTTGGCAACTTCCGCATAGTCTACTTCGCTGTTTCCGGGTAGCTCAGGTTGGTACCGATGAAGGCCGTCTGCTTGAAGTCCTTGTAGTTTTTCCGGATTATCCAGTCGATATAGGTCATGAATATGTTGGCCGTGAGCTGATAGCCCATCACGTTCATGTGTCCTCCCACGAAATAATGGTCCTTGAACTCTTTGTCGTAGACAGGTGCGTAGCGGTAGAGATCTATCACATAGATGTTGTTGAAGAACTTCGGCAGTTGCCTGACCACTTCGTTAAAGCAGTCCCAGTCGTTGCCTTCAGCCTTTTCCCTGGGTCTGGTAACGACGAAGATCTTTGCTCTTGGCTGTATGCTTTGTATTCGCTGCACGATACCAGCCATATAGCCGGCGTAGGTGGGTGCGTTCTTCGTGTAGTCAGTCTTGTTGACGTCAGTGTTCAGGTCGCCCGTCTTGTATTTCTGATGGAAGTCGTTCACACCCATGGCGATGATGTAAGCCTGCTTGGGATGAGTCTTGGCATATGCCCATCCGCGTTCGCCAGCTTCCTCAATCCATCCTTTTGCAGTCTGTCCGCCGTGGCTGAAGTTGTAGCCTTCCACTCCGCAGGCCCGGCAGATGAATTGTCCCCACGAGAAGTTGTACATGTCGTGATAACCTTTCTTGCCTTTGTCGTCAAGACTTTCCATTTCTCCGCTGCACAGGCTGTCACCGATGAAGCCCCAGCTGCTGAAGATGGCTGTGAATCCGGGTGTTGAGCGAATGATGTCGAGAGGTCCGCCTTCGTTGTTGTAGGCAATGCTCTGGGCCTTGCCGTAGAGGGGAGTCAAGGATAGGAGGGCGACGAGGAGTGTGACCCTCAGAGTTTTCTTTTTCATGTTATGTGGTTTTAGGTTTAAGCGTAATCGGGGGGCCTCGCCCTTTGGCGGGGCCCGTAGTGTTTAGAGCAGAGAGGGCAGCTCGAAGAGTCTGATGCCGTTGCTTCCCTTGATGAGTATGTAGAAGCCCTGCGGTTGGTGAGCTGCTATGGCTTTCTTCACCTCCTCGGTGTCGGCGAACTTGCGAAAGTCGCATCGGGTCTTGGAAAATTCAGGTCCTACGAGCCACACTGTGTCGAAGCCAGCTGTGGCCAGTCTGTCAACCGTCTTCTGATGCTCTGCAGCCGACACGGCGCCCAGCTCACGCATGTCGCCAAGGATGGCCATCTTGGGCTTGCAGTCCATGCGTGCGAAGTTGTCGAGGGCGGCAGCCATGCTCGTAGGATTGGCGTTGTAGGCATCCACGATGAGCTTGTTGTGTGGTGTGACGGTGAGCTGCGAGCGGTTGTTGCCAGGCTGGTAAGCTTCCAGGGCGTCGCAGATGTCAGTGATGCTGACACCGAAGTGGAGCCCTACGGTGATAGCTGCCAGCATGTTGTCGAGGTTGTAGGCTCCTATGAGGTGAGTGCTCACGTGGTGAGAACTGCCTTTCCACTGCCAGTTGAACTCGAGGAACGGGCTGCATGCGCTGACGCTTCCCGTCACCTCCCCTGTGCCGTCCTCACCGTAGGTCAGCGTGTGGGTGATGCCCCGTTCAGTGGCCATTTCGCTCAGGTTCTCATTGCTGGAGTTCAGGAAAACAAGCCCTTCATGGGCCTTCAGAAAGTCGTAGAGCTCACCCTTCGTCCGCTTTACGCCTTCAAAGGAGCCAAAGCCCTGAAGGTGGGCGACCCCCACGTTGGTTATCAGGCCACAAGTGGGCTCAGCATACTCCACGAGCTTGCGAATGTCACCGGGGTGGCTGGCGCCCATCTCCACAACAGCAATCTCATGCTCGCGCGAGATGCGCAGCAGTGTGCGGGGCACGCCCACGTCGTTGTTGTAGTTGGCCTCTGTGGCCAGAACCCTGTATTTCTTTGACAGTACAACTGCTATCAGTTCCTTGGTGGTGGTTTTCCCGTTGGTTCCCGTGATTCCCACTACTGGGATGTTGAACTGCCGACGGTGCAGGCGGGCCAGTTCTTTGTAGGTGACGAGCGTGTCGTCGACAAGGATGAATCGACTGTCGGTGGCATACTGCGCTTCGTCGACGATGGCGTAGCTGCATCCTTTTTCCAGGGCTGAGGCGGCGAAGCGGTTGCCGTCGAACGACTCACCCTTGAGTGCTATGAAGATGCTGCCGACAGGGCAGTGCCTGCTGTCGGTTGTAATGCAGGGGTGCTGCTGATAAAGGTCGAAAATTTGGTTGATGTCCATTGTGCTTGACTTTTCTTTATTCCGGCGGCAGCCCGGGCTTGCAGGCCTTATGGGATGGATGCGGTGTGAGATGCCGTCTCTGTGATGCAAAGTTAGAACAAACAGTGTGAATATCAAAGAAAACGGCCGACTTTCTTTGTATGTCCGTCCTCAATTATCCACTGTTGGCTGCGGCTATGTCGGTTAGGGTCGTTCTCAAATATCCACTGCAGGGCGCGGCTGAGTGGGTTAGAAAGTCCTTATGTGAAGATAGGGTCTTCAAGTTCCGCAAACGCTTATGCTCTTTCTGGGTGGTAGCGTCTTGCTGTAGGCTGCGATTATTTTCGGGGCAAGAAGAGCTGCAAATGAAGAGAGTGTGCAATGGAAAACTTTGATTTTTGATACGGAAAAATGGGCGTTAAATAATGCTAACGCTTTCCGAATCCTTTACAAACAAAAATCTCGAAATAGAGAAAATCGGAGCGCTTTGAGAGCCTTTTTTGAGTACTTTTCGCTCGAGATAGGACTTCGAGGGCCTCGTCGAAGTACCTCGAG
>OMVH01000239.1 GCA_900314365.1 uncultured Prevotella sp.
GAAGTTAGCTACGCTCTCGTGCATCTTCGAAGCACGAGAGCGAGAAGGGGGAAGAGGTGTGCAATCCCCAGGCTCGCTTCGCTCGGCTGGGGTTATTTGCATCTCTGTCGAGATGCTCACGACCTCTCCGAGGCCGTCGCTTCCTGCCTTATATGTCGTTGTCCAACTCCTTCGAGTATTGTTATAACGTCATTACTATGCCAAAATAAGACTTCGATAAGGGTTCATCTGCAAAGGGATATTTACTTCCGAAATTTGAGCATATTATTCTAATTAGCGAAAAGCCACTCTGCGAATTTTTGACCATACTATTATTTGACCGAATTCTTTCTGAATCCTTTACAATGAAAAATCTCGAAATAGAGAAAAATATGCCGCTCAAAGAGCCTTTTTTGAGTACTTCAGGCTCGTGATAGGACTTTGAGCGCCTTGTGATAGGACCTCGAGCGTCTCGTGATAGGACTTTGAGCGCCTCGTGATAGGACTTTGAGCGCCTCAAAGCATAGGTTTCTCTCTACTAAAAATGGCCTTTTAGGGCTTGTTTCTTGGGCTTTTGAAGTGAGTCGAAAATGACTTGAATTTATAACTTACTGATATGTAAACAGTTGTGATCTTGCGTGAAAATCGCGTATTTCGGAGCAAAGTTGTGTTTGCTGAAAAATAATCGAAAATAGAGGCTGTGTTTTGTAATTTGTTTTCTCTGTTTAACCCCTGCAAAGCTTTGTTGTGGCATTTTGTTGTTCTCAAATAGGACATTCCTGGTGAACTGTAACAACTAAGTCTGTCATAGCAACTTAGAATGTCTTTTTCGAGACTTGGCTGCCGCATAATTTCGTCATTCCTCGAAAAAAACTTTTTAGAACTTATGGGTTATTGCAAATATATAGTACTTTTGTATACAGTAAGGAGAGTACTCCGCTTTCGACAAACTTGCATCTTAAACAAAGAACCAACTAAATGAATTTCTTCAATTACATCATCCAGTTTGGAGCCTCGGTGATGATGCCTATTATCTTCACTATTATTGGACTGTGCATCGGCATGAAGTTTGGCAAGGCATTAAAGTCGGGACTCTATGTGGGTGTAGGTTTTGTGGGTTTAGGCATAGTTACCGCTTTGCTCACCGACAACTTCAAGGATCCGCTGCAAGCAATAGAAAACATCTTCAGCCTGAATCTCAGTGTCTTCGACATGGGTTGGCCTGCTGCAGCCAGCGTGGCTTACAACACGGCTGTTGGGGCACTCATTATTCCTGTATGCCTCGGCATCAACTTCCTGATGGTGCTCACAAAGACCACGCGCACCGTGAACATTGATTTGTGGAATTATTGGCATTTCGCCTTCATCGGAGCCGTGGCCTATTTTGTCTTTGGACAAAGCCTGTTATGGGGCTATTTTGCAGCTATCGTGTGCTATATCATCACCCTTGTCATGGCCGACCTTACGGCCGGTCGTTTTCAGAAATACTACAATCTGCCCGGCATCTCCGTGCCGCAGCCATTCTGTCAGAGTGTTACGCCGTTTGCTGTCGCCATCAGTTGGCTGTTGGACAAGATTCCCGGTTTCGACCGTCTGAACATTGATGCAGAGGGTATGAAGAAGAAGTTCGGAGTACTCGGAGAGCCTCTCGTGTTGGGTGTGATAGTGGGAGCCCTCATTGCCACTGCCGCCCACATTGGTGATTTCCGCGATTTCAGTGCTTTCATGGCTCAGTTGCCCAAAGGGGCCACAACGACTGACGGTGTGATGAAGATAGTGAAGGACATTCTGTTCCTTGGTGTCACGATGGGAGCTGTTATGGAACTGATACCTCGCATCACAAAGCTCTTCATCGACGGACTGATGCCCATTTCCGACAAGACGAAGGAAGTCATCTCGACTCGTTTCCACGGCAAGACCATACACATCGGCATGAGTCCTGCCCTGGTCATAGGCCATCCCACGGCTCTGGTCGGCACGCTCTTCCTTATCCCCACCTACATCATCATAGCCGTGCTGTTGCCCAGAAATGAGTTTCTGCCTTTGGCTTCGCTCGCCGGAATGTTCTACATCTTCCCCGTGATGTTGCCCTACACCAAGGGCAACGTCGTGAAGTCCTACATTGTCGGCTTTGTGGTACTCCTCATCGGTCTGTGGTTCGTCACCGATATGGCTCCTGACTTCACCAAGGCTGCCGCTGCCGTCTATGCCCAGACCCAGGACCGTGCAGCCCGTGTGCCCGACGGTTTCCAGGCCGGCAGCATAGACTTTGCAAGTAACTGTCGCAGCCAGGAACATCTTGACAAAGCCCTTGCTGACTATAAGGTTAAGGGAATTGACGCCATGGGCTACATAGCTGATGTAACCGATGAGGAACAAGTGGCGCGGCTTGTTGCCGACATAGAGCGCGACCTTGGTACCATTGATATTCTTGTCAATAATGCCGGCATCATCAAGCGTATTCCCATGCTCGACATGAGTGCCAGCGACTTCCGCAAGGTCGTTGATATCGATCTCAATGCCCCCTTCATAGTCTCGAAGGTAGTGATTCCCGGCATGATAAAGAAGGGTCATGGCAAAATCATCAACATCTGCTCCATGATGAGTGAGCTCGGCCGTGAGACGGTAAGTGCTTATGCTGCTGCAAAGGGCGGACTGAAGATGCTCACTAAGAATATCTGCTCAGAGTTTGGAGGGCACAACATTCAGTGTAATGGCATTGGCCCGGGCTATATTGCCACCCCGCAGACGGCTCCCCTGCGCGAGCGTCAGCCCGATGGAAGCCGTCATCCCTTCGACCAGTTTATTGTCAGTAAAACACCTGCCGGGCGTTGGGGCACACCCGAGGATTTGATGGGGCCCGCCATTTTCCTGGCCAGCGATGCCTCTGACTTTGTCAATGGCCACATCCTTTATGTTGATGGCGGCATTTTGGCATATATTGGTAAACAACCTTGACACAGCTCTTGCACCTCACGTTGATAAAGGTTGTTTCCAACGTGAGGCAATGGCATTGTTCAGGTGTTCTACGCATCGGATAATGACCATGTAGCATGTCTGTGCAAACAACAGAAAGCAATGAGAATTCAGCATTTTATTTTGACCTTCGCCCTTGTCGTGGGCATTCCTGCTATGGCAAGCGGTGCGTCGGCTCATAGGGTAGGGGAGAAGGAACAGAAGTTCGACGTTGACAAGCAATTGGAATATTGCAACACCCAGGTGCACAGGGCCCTTAAAGAGTTGCGTGAAGCGAACGGAACCTACGACTACACGAAGGAGCCCCGCAACATCCTCTCCAGGGATACTCACGTGGGCTGGAACTGTCACCCTGCTAAAAACTGGGAATGGTGCGGGGGCTTCTGGCCTGGAATCTTGTGGATGGACTACAGTGTCTTCAAGAACGACGACGTACTGAAAGCAGCTGCAGGCTATACACAGTCATTGCGCCACATTGCCTATGAATCGGGCTTCGATCACGATTTAGGCTTCTTGATGTTCTGCTCCTTCGGAAAAGGCTTGGAAGTGCTTGAGAAGATGGATGGCAGTCAGCAGCAAGGGCTTGGGGCCGATACTCAGGAATACAAGAAGACGATGCTCGCGGCGGCCGACTCACTCGCCACTCTCTTCAACCCTATGGTGGGGACAATACTCAGTTGGCCGGGCAATGTAAAGCGCTTTGGCGGTCACAACACTATCGTGGACAACATGATAAATCTGGAACTGCTGTTCTGGGCTTCGCGCAACGGGGGCAGCCCCCTGCTCTACGATGTTGCCGTGACCCATGCCAAGACCACCATGCAGAACCATTTCCGTCCTGATGGCAGCTGCTATCATGTGGCCGTCTACAATCCCGTGGACGGACATTTCATCAAGGGTGTCACCCATCAGGGATATGCCGACTCCTCGATGTGGGCGCGCGGCCAGTCATGGGCTGTCTACGGCTACACCGTGGTCTATCGTTATACGCATAATCCGGTGTTCCTGCAGTTTGCGCAGAAGGTGACCGATGCTTATCTGAGCCGCTTGGGCCTCTCAGTTCCGCAGGCTACTGTGAATGCCTCAAAGAGCATTGATGCCCTGCGTCATGACGGTAGAGGCAACAGAAGCCTGGTTCCGGCCTGGGACTTCGATGACCCCAATCCAAACGCTGCCAAGGACGCGAGTGCGGCTTGTGTTGTTGCCGATGCACTGCTCGAACTCTGTCACTACGTGGACGGCGAAAAAGCCCGGTTCTATCACGATATTGCTGTCAAGATGCTTGCAGAACTCAGCACTCCCGACTATCTCAGTGGCAAGCGTAACGTGAGCTTCCTCATGCATTCCACCGGTCATCATCCGGCTGGTTCGGAAATCGACGCGAGTATCATCTATGCCGACTATTATTATCTGGAGGCTCTGCTGAGGCTGAAGAGCGAGCAGACTTTGGAAAAAGCTTTGTCGGGACAACTTCGTTGATGGTATTTCTGTAGTTGTCATCACAATCGGTGAGGATGTCATATAATAATAGGTATATGAGATGTTATTGCTTATGGGCCGTTCTGTTCCTGCTCTCGCTGACAGCGTCAGCAAGGGTGAGAATAACGGTTTTCAATCCCGACAGCGAACAGCGTCAGGAGGTTGTAGAGGTCGAAGCGCAGGCTTTAAGGAAGGCTTTGGGCATTGGTGAGAACAGTCCTTTCGTACTGAAAAATGCAGCCGGACAGCAACAAGGCTATCAGATTACGCATGATGGCAAACTGCTTTTCTTCGCCAGTGTGAGACCTAAGCAGTCGTGGACGGTGTACGCTGAGACTGGTCAGCCACAAAATTTCAAAGTATGGACGCGGGGAAGCTTGTATAAAATCCGAAAGGACGATATAGCGTGGGAGAACGACCGGTGCGCTTACCGAGTGTATGGTCCTGCCCTGCAGGCCACTGGAGAAAAGGCTTTCGGCATCGATGTGTGGGTGAAGAACACTCCCGACCTGGTGCTTGACTACCGGTATGCTCGCGACCATCGTGGTAATGTGGTGGCCGACAGTTTGCGAAGACTTGGCCTACGGGCTGCGGCTGACTCGGCTGTGCAGGCCATGACCTTCCATCTTGACCACGGCTACGGCATGGATGGCTACGGTGTGGGGCCTACCCTCGGATGCGGCACACCGGCCCTCATGGAGGGTGGCAGACTCATCTTGCTCTATTGCTACAAAAGTTATCAGATTTTGGATAACGGACCACTACGTTTCACCGTTAAGCTCGATTTCGCTGCGAATGCCGACGGGATTGTGGAGCATCGCATCATCAGCCTGGACCGTGGCTCTCATTTTAACAAGATTACGGTTTGGTACGACCATCTGACACGCCCTATGACCTTTTGCGCAGGCATCGTGCTCAATGGTAATGGAGACCCCTGGTTTGGAGAGAATTTCACAGCTTACGCCGACCCCACTGACCGTCCCGACGTTCATGGTTCCGAGATTTACGTGGCGGCTTTATTCCCCTATCACAAAGTCGTGATGGGAAAGACTCCTGACGGGAAGAATGCCGTTGGGATGATAAAAAACTATAGGGGCGAAAAGATTACCTATTTTGCCGGTGCAGCTTGGAGTCTCTACGATATTCCCAACTTCACGGTATGGAAGGAGATAGTGCGAAGCTGTATGGAGTGCTATTCCGACAGGCAGAGAATGCTGCGTGAAAGCATTACCGTGGAGTGAGTACTTAAGTCAGCGCAGTCGGCACACACATCGTCCTAAAGGCATCATCGCGTTGATGAGACTCACTGCCTGAAACTCTTCCCACTCTTCGGCGCGGATGTCGCGTTCCGTTATCTGTGCTTTGTCGAGTAGTGACTGCCGCATGGTCCCCTTGAGGAGAGGAAGGCGAGGTGTAACCCAATGCTGTCCGTCGAAGAGGGCTATGTTCGAGTAGGAGGTGTCGGTGAGGAGGCCGTTTCTGACAATGGCCACCTCATCGGCCTCGCCTTTCATAGCGGCGAGGGTTGCGAGTTTTCGTCGGTCTGCGCTTTTATACTCATAGTCGATGTCGTCGCAACTTATCAATTTCAGACTTCTGATGCTACGGACGTGGTATTCTTCGGACTGCATCAGAAGAATGCCATTGCAGTCATATTCCAAGTGTACTTTCCACGTCTTATCAACGGGCCATTCCTGCTCCTGCAGTTTTTCAGCGAGCACGGGGATGGGTGCTCCTTGGAAGAAGTGCGCCATCGTTGCGGCGAGACGCTGCTGGTGACACTCAAGGTTTTGAGCCACTCCTTGTTCTATTCTAATAGTCTCAACAAAAGGGTACATACGTTTTCTCTATGATTTCTTGATATTCTTTTTTCCAGTCACTTCTTGCCGTGATGCCCCCTCCAGCCTTGAAAAAGAGATATCCATCTTCCTCATCGATAAAGCGTATCAGTACGCAACTGTCCACATTGCCGTCCTCGCACACTCCTGCCACGCCCGTGTAGAAGCCGCGCTCGTAATCCTCTGCTTCACGGATGATGTCCATAGTCTTAGGTTTTGGAGCACCCGTGATGGAGCCGGCAGGAAGTTGTTCCATGAGTAGGTCACCGATGTGTTGCCGATAGTCGGTAGGAAGCTTACCGATAATCTCTGAGCTCGTCTGAAGGATGGCCCCGTTGTTGGTCTCTAGTTTTTCAATGTATCGATAGCGGCTCACCTCAACATGGTCGGCCACGCGGCTCAGGTCATTGCGAATCAGGTCGACGATGGTGGCATGCTCGGCAGCCTCCTTCGCGTCGTTCATGAGCACATTGGCAGCATGGGGCATACGGCAACTGATGGTGCCTTTCATAGGGTAACTGCTTATGGAGCCTCCATGGATGCGGATAAAGGTCTCGGGCGAGAAGCAGACGAACCGGTCTTTCGCCCACAGACGATAGCGGGCTTTAGAGCGAAGGAATATCTCGCGAGTAGACAGACTCGTTACAAGCGGAATACGACAAGTGAGATTGGTCAGATAACTGTTGCCGGCAAGAAGATGGCGGTGGACAATGTCGAATTTCCTTTTATACTCCTCCGCGCTGGGAGGAACCGGATGCCAGGAGTAGGGTAGTGAGGGGATTGTCATGCCCTCAGCATTGGTGCAGGATGGAAAAGCAATCAGCACTTCGTCGGGCTGAAGGCTGTCGGTCCATTCCACCAACCACTGCTGTTGATGGTAGTCAGAAAGGAAGAAGAACGGTCGTTGGCCTCTGCCCCAGTCGTTCATCCTCCTGCGCGCCTCCTGCTGATTTATCCAAATATCTGTCATTTCTTTGTTTGCTATGCTTTCTCTTCTCGTCCATCCAATTCGGTGGAATTATCTGTACCGACATGCAAAGTTAGCTCTTTTTAGGAAATTGTTGTTTGGATTTAGGCGATATCTTAGTAATTCAAGTTTCGGAAGCAAAATAACCACATGCGTCGGGTGCAATCATCTGTTGAATGAGTATCAGCATGAGCGTCGTTACCTGAAGGCATATCACCATAAGATCATCCCCATCCTTCTCACGGTCTTAGGTTTTATCCCGTTTCTGACAGACGGTCCCGCTGACAGATTTTGGTTTTCCTTCGCAGTGGGCTCCATCAGTGGCCTTTTTTTTCCATCCTTTCTGTTATATGGGTGCTTCCCTTGCTTCTGAGACTTAGCACTCGTCGTGACATAGATTAAGCATATATCCAGCTTCTGTTATTTATTTCTTTCTATCATTGGAGATTTTGAACAGTGATATTTTCTGAAAATAACAGGGGCTTTATCGTATGGATATGGAATGATTTTGGTAACTTTGTGGCAATATTTTGAAATAACATGTAAACCCATTAATCAAAAAGAAATATGGCAAATCTTTTAGACGAGACTGCAGGACCGATTAATAATCAAGGTCGTGATGTGCATGTGATTGATAAGCAACTGCCTGTGGAAGTAGGCTTTGGCTCTACCTTATTCGAGATAGCACTCTGGGTGGTCATACCTATTCTTGTGCTGCTCTTCGTGCTCATTTTTGGCAGTACACTTGAGAATCCATTAGCGGTGGCTGTCATAGGTTGTTTGGTTGGTGTGTTGCCGGGCGTGATTTTTATATTCAAGAAGATAGCTGCCCGCAACTATTTTCAGCAACTCGAACAGCGCATCCAGGCTGAGGCTTCCAATATTGACAATTATTTGGAGCAACGTGTACAGATTCTCCAGAACGTGGCCGGACTTGTGGAAAAAGCCGTTGACCTTGATAAAGATGTCATGAAGGCTGTGGCTGCTTTCCGTAGCGGAGGCAACGTGAACGAACAGAATCGTAGTGAGGTAAATGCACAAATCAATACAGCCTTTGGACGGCTTTTCCCACAGGTGGAGGCTTATCCGGAGCTGAAGGCGCACAATGCTATAGCCGATGCCATGCAGCAGAACAACTATCTGCAGCGGGAGATTACGGCTGCGCGTACGGTTTATAACAGTCGCGTGACGCAATGGAATACGGATATCTTCGCTTGGCCTACCAAAATGATTGTGGCCGCTCGTCAGGGGTATACTACGCGTATTCCCTTCACAGCCTCGCAAGAAACACGTGAGGCAGCCCGGGGTAAGTTCTTCTAAACATCTTTATCCATGGTTCAGGACATCTACGACCCTCTCGCAGAGTATGTGAACGTATTCCGCAATCGCTTCAGAGATGTCGCACATTCCACCTTCGCGGAGTTGGCAAAGGAAGCGCAGGTGGATGTGGAAGCGAATAGGGAAACATGCCGCCAGCTATACAGTTTGGAGGAGAATGTGGCATCGGTGAGAAAGCTGGTCGTTAGGTGGAATCTACTTCATGTGCTCTTGTGGATTGTAGTTGCGGGATGTGTAATAGCAGGTTTCTTCGTCTTTCAGAAATCAGCGTCGCAGTCGGTGCTTTGGGATTTTGTGCTTATAGGAGTACTCTTGGCCACGGCTCTGTATGTTCTATTCCGCATTGTAACTCCTAAGCTAAACGAACTGAAGGACGAGCAGAACGGACTTGAGATAGAGGTGGACAGGCTTCGTACGGAGGCTTGGAAGCAGATGGAACCCCTGAACAGGCTTTATGACTGGGACGTGCTCACACGCATGATGACCCGGACGGTGCCCCGGCTGGAGTTTGACCCCTATTTCACAACGCAACGACTGGCTGACTTGAAGATGGTCTATGGGTGGGACGACTCCTTCAACGCAGAGCGCTCCGTGGTGTATTCTCATTCCGGTCTTATCAACGGAAATCCTTTTGTGATATGCCGTACAAAGAAAATGGAGATGGGGGCCAAGACTTATTATGGTGAGAAGACCATTTATTGGACCACTCGGGAACGTGGGTCCGACGGGAAATACCACTCCGTCCGACACAGTCAGACGCTGACGGCCAGTGTCACAGCTCCCTTTCCAGGTTATTATGAGAAAACACGGCTCATCTATGGCAACACGGCTGCGCCCGACCTTATCTTCTATCGCAGACAAAGCGGATTGGCATCGAAGGAAGGCTCGATGGCTTTCAAAATGGCCTTGCGGTCCTTGCGAAAGAAAGCACGCGACCTCTCGAATGCCGATTTCGCGATGATGACCAATGAGGAGTTTGAAACCATCTTTGATACAAGCAACCGGAATGACAACCAGCAGTTTGCCCTGCTCTTTACACCACTCGCCCAGGAAAGCATGACGAAGTTGCTTAAAGACAATTCGGCTGGATATGGCGACGATTTCGATTTCGAGAAGCATCGGATGATAAACACCATCATCTCAACCCACATGCAGGATTTGAATCTTGACATGAATCCTGACCAATATAGAAACTTCGATTACGACAAAGCCGCCATAGACTTTTATGAAATCAATGCCGACTATTTCCGGGCCATCTATTTCGCTTTGGCTCCTTTGCTCTGTGTACCCATGTATCAACAGATACGTTCAACCAAAGATATTTACGGACGCGATATGCAGACGCACAGCGCTTTTTGGGAGCATGAAGCTTTGGCCAATTTCTGGGGAAATGACAACTTCAAGCATCCCAGCTGTGTGACCGATTGTATTCTGAAAACGAAGCAGCTGGGGCAGGGTGACAGTTCTACCATCATGGTATATGCTCATGGCTTCAGGGCCGTACGTCGACTGACCTACATCAGCAAGTTGGGCGGGGATGGTCGCTCGCATAATGTACCGGTGTATTGGGATGAATACTTGCCAGTAACCGGAACCGGAACCATCCGGATAAGAGAGGATAACAGTGATGCAACCGAGCAGGCGACAACTCAGCTTCAGAGATTGAAACACATCAATGAAGTTCTTAAGACTGATAATTTGTCACTCTATAGGAGACATATAGCCTCAAGGGTATGAAGGACAGAGATGTTGAATGCTCAATATTCGAGTCCACTTGAAAAAGTCCAAAAAACACGATATGTGGCTTCGTAACTAATAAATATCCCTTTGCAGGGTCACACCTCTTCAACGTTATATTGTGGCGTTGCAAAGACATTATCTACCAATTGTTGTCCGTTTGTCTAACTTCGAATTCATAGCTCTCTTGATGACCTCCAAATTTTCACTGAGATAGAATCAGTCAGAGCAGGTGCCGCAGATTGGTAGGTTAGAGTCCGTCCTCAAATATCCACTGCAGGGTGCGGCTAAGTAGGGTTAGGGGCCGTCCGCAAGCTGCGAATGTAGAATGGCTTTTCTGTTTGCCCTTAGGATGTGGACGGCCACAAGGCCGCGCCCTGCAAGTTGCTGGGGGGTTGGATGGGTGGACGCGAAAGTCATTATATGAAGATAGGGCTTCCAAGTTCCGCAAGCGGTTATACTCTTTCAGAGCGGTATTGTCTCGATGATAGACGCAGATTATTTTCTGGGTAATAAGAGCTCCAAATGGAGAGAGTGTGCAATGGAAAACTTTGATTTTTGATACGAAAAAATGGCTGTTAAATAATGCTAACTCTAACCGAATCCTTTACAAATAAAAATCTCGAAATAGAGAAAATCCGAGCGCTTTGAGAGCCTTTTTTGAGTACTTTTCGCTCGAGATCGGACCTCGAGGGCCTCGTCGAAGTACCT
>OMVH01000094.1 GCA_900314365.1 uncultured Prevotella sp.
ACAAAGGGCGCAGCCATTGCATCACAGCAAGTGTTTTGCTGGTTTTGGTCAAAAAGAATATGAATGTCTGTCAACCCTTACCTATATGAGAATATTAACAGCATCATTCATTATATTTAGGGTGACGCATTGACGAAGTCAGGAAAGGATAAAAATAAAATTGCAACTGTCTCACGGTATATCTATCCTTTTGTGTAACTTTGCATCCGAATAAAACATGAGGTTATGAGAAGCAAGTTAGAACTAGAACTCGAGAAAGCAGGAAACGAAATGGAGAAGAATCTCGACATCGCTGCCGACCTGGGCAAATTCCGCCAGGCACTTTCTGCCCTCCACATTGACATTCACTCCGGCACCCTCAAGAAGATTTGGAGTCGGGTGAAAGACCGCCAGGGACTGTCGACAGCAACACTCGACAAGCTCGCACTCTTTGCAGGTTTCCAAAGCTGGCACGACTTCGACGAAACGCTCCACGGCGACACCGATGCGGGCATCAACTACGATGACCGCAAGGAAGAGGAAGGAAACAGTCAGGTCACGGTCAAAAGCAAAGAGCAGAAATAAAAGTCCTGAATCCACACACAGCCCGTTCCACACAACGTCAAGGGCCCTGCCAGACATGCTGACAGGGCCCTTGTTTGACTGGTTGCTACTGCAGTGGCAGCAACACCTTTCAGACGGTCTTCTTCTCCTGGATGCGAGCCTTCTTACCGGTGAGCTTGCGCAGATAGTAGAGCTTGGCACGGCGCACCTTGCCTCGCTTGTTCACCTCAATGCTGGCGATATTGGGCGAATCCATGGGGAAGATTCTCTCCACACCCACGGTTCCCGACATCTTGCGCACTGTGAAACGCTTCTTGTCGCCGTGACCACAAATCTTGATGACCACACCGCGATAGAGCTGAATACGCTCCTTGGAGCCTTCGACAATTTTGTAAGCGACAGTGATAGTGTCACCTGACCTGAACTCAGGGAACTGGTTGCCGGTTGCAAATGCTTCTTCAGCAACTTTAATTAAATCCATTTTGATGAGTAATTAAATATTGTTTGTCGTCCCAACGCAACATGGCAAGCAACTCTTCTGCTGCCAGCGGTTACGCCGAAAAGCGGTGCAAAGTTACTGCTTTTTCACATAACTGACAAATATCCTGCGACTTTTCTTTCCTTTGTTTTCAATGTCTCTGCACTTAGCTACTGCTGAGCTGCTCTTGCTCTCTACCCACCGTAAGCAGCCTGTGAAGGCTTTTCCCGAAATGAAAGATTATAAGAAACAGCGACGACAATCAGCTAAAAAAATGGGGGCTGTTCGGCTGAAGTCAGAATTTGGGCCCGAAATACGCGAATTTTCGAGTAATACGCAAATACTTATCAATCAAAGTCATACATCCCAAGAACGTTTTTACGAGCCGACAAAACCTGTGTTTTCGGACTAAAAACAGCCGATTTCAGCCCCTTAAAACCTATACTTTTAGGCGATGAAAGTCCTATCACGAGGCGGTCAAAGTCCTATCACGAGGCGCTCGAAGTCCTATCACGACCGAAGGGTACTCCGAAAAAGCACGAACCGAGGCCTATTTCACTCTATTTTGAAGATTGGGTCGAACGGATAATGTAACGCTTTTACGACAACATTATACTCATTCTAAGACTGAAGGGACCAATGTCTAACCCACAACATTGAAATAAGTATATAAATGATACCCTCTGCAAATAGTTTCCGCAGCCAATGAATGCCTGGCTAACGAATTCTGTCAAGCAATCAGTGGTGTCAATGTTATCACAAAGAAAACTATAAGAAAAGAATGGCTCAGAGTAGCCCGTAATGCTCAGACCCGAACCATGAAAATCCTTGCAGTGATGTAACCCAACAAGAAAAACACCGCTCGTTCCTCGCTGAAAAAACGGCTGCCGTCTTGAAACCTCAATGGCTTTTGCTTTGATAGTTTCCCACTAATATTGAGTGCATTTATTTATCGATTGCTTGTACCGTCCGCAAGTAAGGTGCGCAAAAGTATGTCCACTGCAGGACGCGGCCCTCGTGGTCGTCCGCATCCTACGGGCAGACAAGAGAATCTCTCGCAACTACGACATTCGTATCCTACGGACAGACAAGAAATCCTCTTGCACCTTCGACGTTCGCAGCTTGCGGACGGCCACAAGGGCCGCACCCTGCAGTGGATATTTGAGGACATACACCTCATATTCGGTCACGAGCATCTCTTCAAAGAAGCAAACAACAGCTGAGCGAAGCAAACTTGGGGATATATCCTCGTCCCCCGAATTGGCACAAAGATTACTTCTACTGCTTATTATACAAACCTCAGCAACTTGCAGGGCGCGGCCCTCGTGGCCGTCCGCATCCTACGGGC
>OMVH01000145.1 GCA_900314365.1 uncultured Prevotella sp.
GTTAATAATCAATGATGATAATTTGATTCAACAAGAAGTTGACGAAGTCAGGAAAGACGAAGGAAAATTCCCAAAATGGGAATTTAGGGCGCTGAAACCACGATAATCAGTGTGGCAGACTTCCTACCGCGGGGCTGAATCAGGTGCCCGCAGGGGTGACACTGTGAGGATAGCGTCGCGAATCGCGATTTTAGAGTTCCTTTAACCTGATAAGAGTGGGGTAACGTTTCGTTACCCCATCGCATATTTGGTGAAGGAGGATGGGGTCGCGTATTGCGACGCCGTCTGCAGACCGCTTTACCCTCAACGTGGGTGGCGGTTCACCACCCATTCAATCGCCCGCATTTTCCTGTCAGAGCGTTGAATGCCCGGCAGGCAGGGGACCTCTCTTTGCATGGAATCCCGCTGAAGCCTTCTAAATGGGCGCTGAAAAACTTTGGAATAGAGCCATAAGAGCGTGGCTCGGGAGGACAATCTTTGACTCAGACAGGGGGCTAGTCAGCTTGAGCCACGTGTTTGCACTTGCCACTGAACTCAGTGAAGTCGACGCGGATGATATTCACCCGGTGAAATGACTTTTCGCTGTATTTATATCCAATAGCCTTGAAGTCGGGCGAGAGCTTGTCGACCAGTAAATGCAGGGCGTGCATCATTTCCTCGGGGGAAAGATGGATATGGGCCTCTCCGCGCAGAATGACGCTTTCGTACTCGGTCGTGAAATTGCGGGGTAGCAGATTTACCTTTCCGATGATGCAGAACGACACCCCCGGATGCTGTTCCAGAGCTTGCAACTTGTGTCCTTCCGGAGCGCAGTGGATGTAGATGGAGTGGTCGCCGTCCCACACAAAGTTGAGAGGTACCCCATATCCGGAACCGTCGACATCCTGCATCGACAGCACACCGTACTCACTTTCCCGCAGCAGCTCTAAAGCCCGTGCTTCATCCATGAGCCGGTCCTGGCGGCGGACAGTGTTGTTAACGTATCTCATATTTTAATTATAATGTAATAATCTTGAATGTTTATTTGTGTCCGTAGGGGGTGCATGTGTGAGAACGGTGTGTGCTCTTCCTTTCCTGAGAGTCCCTTAGCCCGCACATGTCCGGCTTGTGATATTCTGCAAAGTTCGCGAAAACTGCCGAGGACACCAAACAAATGCACCTTTTCTTTAAGCCAAATGCGCAAAGTCATCGTTGGACAGCTCCGGCGTGGCAAGGGAAAAGGTGCACGATGGGCAATGATTCTTGTCATGGCATCTTGGTCGTTTCCAGCCGCCTGGGCAGTTGGCAAAGGATCGCGGATGCTGATGTGATGACGTGGGGAGCGGGCTATCCCTTTATCATCGTTATCATCATTTTGAAGGGCTTCTCGGCTTTTACTGCATGACGCGCGCCGGCAGGAATCACCAAGGCCTGGCCAGCGGGAATGTGCAGTTCTTCACCCTCCAGGATGAATACCATCTCACCCTCGAGTACTTGCAGCAGAGCTTCGTAAGGAGCCTGATGCTCACTCAGACCCTGTCCTTTGTCGAATGCGAACACAGTGATGCTACCTGCATCATTATGCACCAGCTCGCGGCTGACGACACTTCCCTCAGCAACTGCAACGAGCGCCTTGGGTTCGAATATCTTTCCTTTCTCGAATGTCATATGAATAGAATTTAAAAGAACAATATTAAAGTATGCTCCCGCTGAGGATTTCAAGTGGAATGAAGGCCCCTTCGGACTACATCGTCAGAAAGGGATTTGACCGGCATTCTGCATTGGAATATCACTCAGCGAAAGCGATCTCATCTTAGACCCGCCGTCAGGCATTCAGCATCCTGATGTCTTCCTCCACGGTGGAGATGGTGCCGAGGCCAAAGCTGTCCTGCAGCACCTTCAGAATGCCGGGAGAGACAAAGGCTGGCAGCGTGGGACCGATATGGATGTTCTTGATACCGAGGCTCAGCAGTGCCAGGAGCACGATGACGGCTTTCTGCTCGTACCAGGCGATGTTGAACACGATGGGAAGGTCGTTGATGTCGGCGACTCCGAAAATCTCTTTCAGCTTCAAGGCCACAACAGCCCACGAATAGCTGTCGTTGCACTGACCGGCATCGAGCACGCGGGGGATACCATTAATGTCGCCGAGCTGGAGCTTGTTGTATTTATATTTAGCGCAGCCCGATGTGAGGATAACCACATCCTGGGGTAGAGCCTTGGCGTAATCGGCGTAGTAGTTGCGGCTCTTCATGCGACCGTCGCAGCCGCCCATGACCACGAACTTGCGGATGGCACCGCTCTTGACAGCGTCGACGATCTTGTCGGCCAGGGCGAACACCTGGTCATGAGCGAAGCCGCCGATAATTTCTCCGTGTTCAATCTCCTCGGGAGCAGCGCAGTGGCGTGCCATCTCGATAACCTCGGAGAAGTCCTTATGCCCGTCGGGACGTGTGGCGATATGCTTCCATCCGGGGAACCCTGTGGAGTTGGCCGTGAACACGCGTCCGGCGTAATTAGCAGTAGGAGAGGGTGGTACGATGCAGTTCGTAGTGAAGACGATGGGGCCGTTGAAGTGTGAGAACTCTTCCTTCTGCTTCCACCAGGCGTTGCCATAGTTGCCCACCAAATGCTTGTATTTTTTAAGCTCGGGATAGAAATGGGCCGGCAGCATCTCTCCGTGGGTGTAAACGTCGATGCCGGTTCCCTCGGTCTGCTCCAGAAGGTCGGCGATGTCGTGCATGTCGTGACCGCTGATGAGGATACCCGGACGAGTGCCCACACCGATATTCACTTTCGTGATTTCGGGCTTGCCGTAGGCTCCGGTGTTGGCCTGGTCGAGCAGTGCCATCACATCCACACCGTGCTTTCCCGTAGCGAGCAGCAGCGAGAGTAATTCGTCAGCAGTAGCCTCGGGATTGCTGATGCCCGAGAGAGCCTCCGTCATGAAGCGGATGATGTCCTCGTTGCGGCGGCCCAGGCGCGCGGCGTGCTCGTAGTAAGCGGCCATACCCTTGAGTCCGAGCACTATGGTCTCTTTGAGCGAGCGGATGTCCTCGTTGGTTGTGCGCAGCACGGTCTCGCGGTCGCCCTCGGCCTCATAGTCGCTCTTCTCTCCGCCCCATTCAACTTCGTGGTAAGAGGGCAGTGCGATTCCGCGCTGAGCAGCAGCGGCTAGCAACTGTTTCTTAATCGCAATGCCATTGTCGACCTTCAGCAGCAGGGCTTCGTCGTCGAAGTTGGCATTGGTGATAGTAGCGAAAAGAGCGTCGATGATGAAGTCGTCGACAGTGGTGTCGTCAGCAAATCCGTTCTTCAACAGTGCGTGGTAGATGGTTCCTACGCCGCGCGTCACGCTGAGAAGCAAGTCCATCCAGCGGCTTGTTTCCGGTTTCTTACCACATACGCCACGTACGGTGCAACCTGTACCTTTGGCAGTTTCCTGACATTGAAAGCAAAACATGTTCATGTTGTCAATATTTTTAAAGGGTTATCTTTTTAATACGTTTATTTCAATCGTGACGCTTGTAGAAAGTGGAAGCCCGGTTGTCAGCCGCGAGGGTAATCGGCACGATGGGGCACGCTCTCTGTTTGTCGGGTGCAAAGTTAATGACCGTCAGAGGGGCAGAGGGGTAACAATTGTTACCGATAAGTATTAAAAAAGACTAAAAGTTTATTTAAGCTTGCTTTTGTCTATAATCTCGATGTTGCGTCCGTCAATTTTTATGGCCCCTTCTTTCTCGAAATCGGCCAGGACGCGTATGAGCGAGAATTTCTGGATTCCCATGCTGTCGGCAATCTCCTGACGGCTGCGAAAGAGCAGGATGCTGCGCGACTGCTGCTCACGGGCCCGCTGAAGCAAGAGAGCTGCCACTTTTTCTCTTACAGTCATGAGACTGAGCATGTTCAGCTTGCGTGTGAGGAAGACGTTGGTATCGGAAAGCAGCCTTATGAAGTTGGCCAGCACCTGACTGTTGTCGTTGAGTAAGGAACGGAAAGTCTCCTTCTGCCACCTCAGAACTACAACCTCGGAGGCAGCCTGCACCGTCACGGGCATGTTGCCGTTGGTAGCGAAGACGAACGCGGGAGCAATCATAAGCCCGGGACCGAGCCGGCTCACTTCCACTTCTTTTCCGCCTGGTGACGACATGCGGCAAACCAGTGTGCCTTCGACCACAATGTCGGCATTACGGCAGGAGTATCCCGCTAAGGCATAGAGATCGCTCTTGGAATAATCCACCATTCGATGAGGGAAGCTCTCGAGGATTACTCCAACGGCTGCCTTGCTCATGTCTTGAAACAAAGGGCACTTCGTCAGGGATTCTATGTATTTGTCTTTGTCCACGGTCACAAAGTTAATTGTATTTTGTGAAACAACATTCTGGTTACGGATTTTTTTATCGAAATATGTCCGATGAAGCTATTCTGAAGGATACAGACAAATTAGAAAGTCGGTTAGTATGGCCTAGCCCCTACTGTCCGTTGGATGGTACTATGACTACGAGGGCTGCACTCTGTAGTGGGACACTTTTTTTTATGAAGCCTGAATACTTGGACTAAAACATGTGGACTGTCGAAGGGCAGGCCGAAGTGGGAGAGTGATTCTTCTGTTCAGCTTTGGAGTAAGAAAGTTTGATGGCTAATTTATATCCCCCACACTGTTTTTAACTCCTCAGCCAGTTCTGCGATGAATGTTTATGATGAGTTGGTAAATTTATGCTTTCCTTGTCTTCCGTTTTTTACGCTATAAGATGATGGTCATTTTTTCCACTCAAAAAGAAGAAGACAGTTTGAATCGGTCGTGAAAAGGATGGGAGAGTGGAGTTCAAAAAAAACAATCAGTACAAAGTAGCGCGACGGGAAACGGTAGAGTCTGATAAGCCACAGGGTATGTAAGGCAGTTGCTGGGTTAAAAAAATGATAAAGGCCGATGCTGCTTTTCAAATATCTCTGTAGTCAGGAATGGCTTCTAAGAATAAATATTTTTTACCGACATAATCCATTTTGCAGCAGTAGCTGTCAAGACCGTTGCTCACTACGAGATAGTCCACATGGAGCAGGAGGTTGTAGGCCGAGATTTGGTCGAACACCTTTTGAGTGATGGCAATATTGGGGGCCTTGTATTCGATAATCATCCTCGGATGAAGGCCGGTGTCGTAGAGTACGCTGTCAGCGCGCAGTTGCTTGGCCCCTATCTGGAGCCGCACCTCGTTGGCCATAAGCGAGGCGGGGTAGCCTTTGTGCTCGGTGAGATAATGTACAAAGTGCTGTCGGACCCACTCTTCAGGAGTGAGCGCGACATATTTCCGCCTCAGAATGTCATAGATAGTGGGCCTCTCACGGGAACCACCTATTTTTATTGCAAAACTTGGTAGGTTGAGTGGAATCATTTTGTTAACTTTGCATTGACGTACAAAGTTAACAAAAAAGTGCGGAATGACCGCCGTCTCGGTTGGCTGTTTCGTTCGTGAGCAACTATTTTAAATCAGACCGTCATGGCAGAAAAGTCATCCAGTGTAACCTTCGAGGGGATAATGCGTGATTTGAAGGCGCGCAAGTTCTTACCTATTTATATATTAATGGGCGAGGAGTCTTACTACATTGACCGCATCGCTGACTATATTGCACAAACAGTACTCAAACCGGAAGAGCGTGATTTCAATCAGGACATCGTTTTCGGGGCAGACGTTAAACCGGCACAGATTATCGATATGGCCCGGCAGTATCCGATGATGAGTTCCCATCGGGTGGTCATTGTGAAGGAGTCGCAATCTTTGAGAGGCACCGATGTCCTTGAAGCCTATTTCCGAAAACCTGCTCCGTCCACCATATTGGTTTTCTGTCACAAAAACGGGAACATCGACCGGAGGAAGCGAATCATGACTTTGGCCCAGTCTGTCGGAGTGGTTTTCGAAAGCAAGAAAAGCAAGCCTTCGGAGTTGCCTGCTTTCATCACGAACTATCTCAAGGCAAGACAAGCTGCCATCGATCCTAAGTCGGCCTACATGATAGCCGACCACGTAGGGTCGGACATGAACCGCCTTGTGAGCGAGCTCGACAAGGTGCTCATCAGTCTGCCTGAAAATAATCGGAGGGTGACTCCCGAGATTGTAGAGAGAGAGGTTGGAGTGAGCAAGGATTTCAACGTGTTCGAACTGCGCGATGCGGTCATCAACAAGAATGTTTTCAAGGCCAATCAGATTATGAAATATTTCGACAGCAACCCTAAGTCGGGCTCCCCTTATACGGCCATTCCCCTGCTCTTTAACTTTTTCCAAAATCTCATGTTGGCTTACTATGCACCCAACCGCAACAACCCTCAGGCGTTGGCCCAGTTCCTCGGGCTTAAGTCGGCATGGGCCGTGAAGGACTATATTACCGGTATGAAGAATTTCACTGGCGTGAAAACCATGAAGATTATCTCCAAGTTTAGGGAGGTGGATGCACGCTCTAAGGGGCTCGATAACGCCAGTACCTCTGTGGGAGATCTGGCAAAGGAGCTCTTGTTCTTCATTCTCCATTGACAGAATTCCAAGACTTGTTTCCGGAACCTCTTCCTGATGTATAAACAGGGATTCGGGAATGTGGAAGTCTGGACAACTACCATCAGAATTCGACTAAAAGAGGTGAATTTGCTTGATTCACCCCTCGTTTCCACCCTTCTTTTGACAATAGATTAGCGTTGATGATGGCCGATTTTACCACTGTAAATGATGAATTTTGTGCCATTTTGCGCTATTTCGCGATTTTTTATGGCTCCGTTTTTTTACGATATAATCCTTTGTGACAATGGATTAAGTCGATTTAACCCCTTAAAAAACGGCCCTTTTTGAGAGCAACTTTCCCTCCGGTCGAAAATATCGTAAAATCGCTAATTTGGGCTTCAAAAAACTTCCCGGAATCGATGATTGTACTTTTTTAACGTTCACAAAGTTGTACTTCAACAAAGTAAAACATAAACACATTGATCTCGATAATTGAGATTTATAAAAATAAAGAACTAAATAAGTTTATAGCTTACCTAGGTAAATTCATCTTTATAAAGCCTAATTTTTAGCTTCTAAAATCTAAACGCATGGCTTTTCATCCCCTTATTTTGAAGGATAAACACCTCAAAATCAGTAATATATCTCTTTGCATTACTCTGATTTGCTTATCCTGTCCCACTTTTACTCCTTAAATTAGCGAATATTCGCCATCCCTTCGTTAAAAATAGGATGATAACGCTTTTTATCCCAATTTGTTATCTCTAAATGTTGAAACGTATTCTATCTCCTTAATGAGTCGTTTCAATCCACATTTATAAACGTAAATCCATATTTTACTACAGGAATTTAAATATTGAAGAAATTTCGATTCATGAATATAAAAATCAAAGATATAAATTTCTTTTTCGAATGCTTGCGTTTTCCGAATTTTATATTTAACTTTGTAAATCGAAAGAAATGCCCTCTAAAAGGCCAGAAAATTGACTGTTTTATGGAAATGAAGGATAGAATCAAGCAACTAATGGAGACTCAGCACCTCTCTCAACAGAGTTTTGCCGACCTCCTCGGAATATCAGCTTCAACTCTGAGCAATATCTTGCTCGAGAAGACTAAGCCCACCCTTAACCATGTCGAAGCCATAAGGAGTAAATTTCCTTCAATCAGCATCGAGTGGCTCCTGTTTGGTCAGGGCCCGATGTTTGTCAATGGAAAGCCTGCGGGCGATATGCCACCTCAGACTCCTCCCACTCCAAAGCCTAAGGAGCTGACTTTGGATTTCAGTGCCCCCTCTACTCCGGTTCAGGAGAACACAAGCAGTCACCGGCCAGCTTATACCGAGCCCCAATTAGAACCACAGACCATTGTGAAATACGTTGACAGAAAGCCTCGGTCCATTACTGAAATTCGAGTATTCTATGATGACCAGACTTGGGAGACTTTTGTGCCCAAGAAATAAGCCTAAGTCTCCTTGCTCCTCAGCCTGCTCCTACAGACAAACGCGGTAACGCACTTTTGTGAAAATAGTGGTCGATACCGCATACTCCTGCTGCCTCTTGCGAAGTCTCAATAATTGGGTGACGTGCCTTGACAGCCAGATACAAGAGCTTGATTCTTAGTTGACGACTACTCGGTCCATTCTAAACCGCCTGGTGGTCCATCCTCTGGTTTGTCAGGCGGAAATTCCAGTGAGCAGACTATCCATGCGATGGTCATAGTGCTCCTGGAGGACAGCGCTCAGTTCGGTTGGAGGTGAATGGTCGTCCTTGTCAATTTGATTCAATACAGTGAATTCCGTGGCTCCGCAGACGGCAGAATATGCTTTGTTTTCTCTAAAAATGTTTGCGTTTTATCTTTCTGAATCTCTTCATTCTTTGTAACTTTGCAAAAACTTATTATCATCATGTCAAAGAAATATTTGTCAGATCTCGAAATCTGCGGAGTTGAGCACCTCTCGGATAAGCATGTGCTGCTAAAACTTACCCAACCGGAGCCCCTGCCTGAGATAGAACCTGGCCAATTTGTAGAAGTGAAAGTGAGCGATTCGCCGCACACTTTTCTCCGCCGCCCCATCTCTGTGAATTATGTTGACCGTGAGCTCAACCAGCTTTGGTTGCTTGTGGCGGTAGTTGGTGAGGGAACCCGTCATTTATCGACAATGCGCAAGGGCCAGAAGTTGAGCTGCCTCTTCCCTTTGGGCAATGGTTTCACCTTCCCACCAGTCTCCGATGGTAATGTTTTGCTTATTGGAGGTGGTGTCGGCACGGCTCCACTTCTCTATTTTGGTCAACAGCTGCACCTTCGTGGCCTCCGACCCTTGTTCCTTTTGGGTGGCCGTTCTGCAAAAGATATCCTGCAAGTTGAACTTTTTGGGAAATATGGCGATGTATTCTTTACTACCGAGGACGGCAGTCTTGGCGAGAAAGGATTTGTGACCGAACATCCGCTACTTAGGGAATCCTCCTTTAGTCATATCTACTGTTGTGGCCCTAAGCCCATGATGATGGCGGTGGCCCGCTATGCTGAGAGTCATGACATCGATTGCGAAGTGTCGCTCGAGAATAAGATGGCATGTGGGCTTGGTGCCTGTCTCTGCTGTGTGGAGAAGACGACCGAGGGCAATGAGAGAGTTTGTGTGGAAGGTCCGGTGTTTAATATAAAGAAACTATTATGGCTGCATTAAATGTAAAGATAAATGATATTGAGTTTCGGAATCCAGTATTGACGGCTTCCGGCACATTTGGCTATGGATTAGAGTTTGCGGACCTTGTGCCTCTTGAAGCTTTGGGAGGCATCGTCGTTAAGGGAACTACCCTGGAGCCACGTGAGGGCAACGATTATCCGAGAATGTCCGAAACTTCTTCAGGTATGCTCAACTGCGTGGGGTTGCAGAACAAGGGAGTGGATTATTTCTGCTCGCATATTTATCCAAAAATAAAAGACATAGACACTCATTTCATAGTCAATGTGAGTGGATCGTCGCCAGAATCCTACACAGAATGTGCCTCCCGCATAGAAGCCCTTGACCATATTAAGGCTATCGAGCTGAACATCTCTTGTCCCAATGTGAAGGAAGGCGGTATGGCATTCGGTGTCAGTTGTGAGGGGGCTGCCAGCGTCGTGAGAGCCGTGCGTCAGTGTTATAAGAAGACTCTAATAGTAAAATTGTCTCCCAACGTAACAAATATTGTCGATATTGCCAAAGCCTGTGAGGCAGAAGGAGCCGATGCCGTATCGCTCATCAACACCCTTTTGGGAATGGCCATTGACATAGAGCATCGGCGGAGCCTGCTCAGCATTGGCACCGGTGGCCTCAGTGGGCCTGCCGTGAAACCTGTTGCCGTGAGAATGGTGTGGCAGGTGTCTAAGGCCGTGAAGATTCCAGTGATAGGCCTGGGAGGCATCAGCAGTGCTGAGGATGCAGTGGAATTCCTTATGGCTGGGGCTACAGCAATAGAAATTGGCACGGCCAACTTTCTCGATCCGACCGTAACTGTCAAGGTCATCAACGGTCTTAATGCATGGCTCGACCGTCATGGGTGTCAGTCGGTGAGAGATATTATCGGTGCAGTGTAGTTCCAGAGTGAGTTAGCTGACTGCATTCTTGAATAATCAGAGTAATCAGAATAATCAGAGTAATCAGAATAATCGGAGTAATCAAAAAGACTATGATCTCCCTGGATTCCTCTATTCT
>OMVH01000093.1 GCA_900314365.1 uncultured Prevotella sp.
GGTAGTGTTCCAAGGGCAAGCCCTGTCGCTTGGGTGCAAAATTACGGCTATTTCCGCCTCTGAATCAGCGTTTTTTCGGTGCCAACCGCTACCACCCTGTGCCACTCGCTGCCACTCATTCTGAAAGTGATACGGATATGAAAAAATGCCTATACTTTTGCATCGTGATTCAGTTCACGGATGATTTGCGGACGCAGAAAACCGACTGTTCAAATCCATGCGTAACCGGTTTGACGGATAAGCGGAAAAGCGGATTTTCAAAAGTCCGGCAATCCATTGATACGATGAAGCGCATACGTAATGATGCAATGACTTCATGCCGTCATTCAGTGGGGATTCAAACAGGCGAAGAACCGGATAAGGGGAAAGCCGTTGAAGCGACAAACCAATCATCCGCATAAATGAAGACACCGGGATGCAATCCCATAGAGAGACAATAAAACGAGTAAGTAATCATTCAAAAACGAGAAGACATGAGCAAAGAAACCTTCGTCGCCTTTGCGACACAGAAAGGAGGCATCGGCAAATCCACCGTCACTGCCCTTGCCGCAAGTTACCTTCACAACGTGATGGGGCTGAACGTGGCGGTGGTGGACTGCGATGCCCCGCAGCACAGCATTCACGGTTTGCGTGAGCGCGAGTTGAAACTGATAGAGGAAAGCCTCTACTTCAAGGCACTGGCCTGCGACCATTTCCGCAAAATCAAGAAGCACGCCTATCCGATAGTGGAGAGTGATGCGGTGAACGCCTTGGACGATGCGGAGAAACTGCTGGCAAACGAGGAGGTGAAGCCCGATGTGGTGTTCTTCGACATGCCCGGCACGCTGAAGGCGAATGGCGTGGTCAAGACGCTCTCGCAGATGGACTACATCTTTGCCCCAGTCAGTGCAGACCGTTTCGTTGTGGAGAGCACGCTCCAGTTCGCCACCATGTTCAAGGACAACCTGATGACAACTGGCAGGGCAAAGACAAAAGCCTTCCACCTGTTCTGGACGATGGTTGACGGCAGGGAGAAGAATGGGCTGTATGAGGTCTATGAGGACGTGATGGCGGAGATGGGGCTTTCTGTCTTATCCACACGACTGCCCGACAGCAAGAAATACCGCCGTGACCTTTCGGAAGAACGGAAGGGCGTGTTTCGCTCCACCATCTTCCCGATGGACTCCGCCCTGCTGAAGGGAAGCGGCATCAAGGAGTTTGCAGAGGAAATCAGTAACATCATAAACAACCCGTAATTATGGCAAGCAGAAAAGTGAATACGGAAGGCATTGACGAGGAACTGTTGATAGCCTCCATCGGAAAGAAAAGAAGCGAGGAGCAAATGCATCCTCCTGTACAAGAACAGTCCGTGCAAGAACAGGAAGAAAAGTCCTGCGCACCAACGAGGCGTGATGCGGGCGGCAAAAAGAAACAGCAGGACGATGACTATATCGGGCTGTATCTCGGTCGCAACGAAATCAAGACCCGGCAGTGCGTGTATATCAGCAGGGATGTCCACAGCGTCATCCTGAAGATAGTCAACAGCATTGCCCCGGAGGACACGACAGTAGGTGGGTACATCGACACCGTCCTGCGGTTCCACCTGCAACAGCACAAGGACCGAATCAACGAGCTGTACAAGAAACAAAGAGACAATTTGATTTAACAACAATATTAACATCTAAAATTTCAAGACAATGAAGAAGAATCAAGTGAGCAATTACCGTAACGTGTTTTTGAAGAGCAACGGCATCAACAAGGAGAATGCCATGCCAGTGGCCATCAGTCCGAAGACTTATGCCAAGATAGAGCAAATCATCCAAGTCATGGGAGACGGCAGCTGTACCGTGGACGATTTTGTGGAGAACGTGCTGGAATGCAAATTCCGTGAGAGCAATCAAGCGGAGTGCCTTACATCTAAAGTATGACACAATCAACATCAAGTTTATTAACATCTAAAATTTCAAGACAATGAAGAAGAATCAAGTGAGCAATTACCGTAACGTGTTTTTGAAGAGCAACGGCATCAACAAGGAGAATGCCATGCCAGTGGCCATCAGTCCGACGACTTATGCCAAGATCGAACAAATCATCCAAGTCATGGGAGACGGCAGCTGTACCGTGGACGATTTCGTGGAGAACGTGCTGGAACTCAAATTCCGTGAGAGCAATCAAGCGGAGTGCCTTACATCTAAAGAATCGTGCGGGAAGAGCACTTCCGCATACATGGGGACAACCTTCAACGAAGTATTGAACGAAGCATTGAAGGCAAGATTATGAGCATCACCTATATCCTGCTTTCCGTGTCCATTGTCTGCAATGTCTGGTTTGTCCTGCTGCTTCTTGCAGACCGCATAGCCGACACCAAGGCGGCAAGACTCCTGAGAGGCATTGCCGATGTATGGAAGTCACTTCATGAAACGTCAGAGGAAAGACCAACGAAGTCCCCTTCTCCAGTTTCCGACAATGAGATTATTGGAAAAAGCAAGTTCAGAATGCAGCCTCCGAGGCCAACCGCTGCCACCCCTGTGCCAAAGGATTCCACTCCCGAAAAAGGTGTAGAGATGTCGGAAAACGACATTACTTTTGAAAGCGAAAACAAAGACAGCGAGCAAGAAACGGACTCCGCTCGCATCCCGGACGAGAAACTCGACGAGGCTTTCAAGACCCTTTCACCGGACGAGTTGGGTTATTCGGATGATGAGCCGGAAGAGGAAAACGACCGTCCGCGAGCCTCTGGTTTCAGCTTTGACGAGATTGGTGAGGCTGTCCACATAGCCACCAAGAAGAACCCGTCGGGCAAGGAACAGCAGAAAGCGAGGGAGGTCTTCGCAGAACTGGAGGACACGGAACTCTATGAGAAGCTGATGGCCGGCAGTACGGAAATAAGTATCCGCATCAAGGGACTGATGGAGATTCGTCTGAAGAAACCGAAGAAGGATTTCGTCATCCCCGACAAGCTGGAAGACTTCAACATCCGGGACTATGTATAAGGTATAACCATTGCAACGAAAAAAGAATGAATAGAAAGTAATGCAACAACAAAGCGGCAGAGCGGTACAAGGTACAGCCAGACCGCAAACGGACAGCCCAAGTCCGTGGAAACAAAAGGGCGACACCACTATATCCGAATAAAGTAAATCATTATCAACCCGCCCGACAAGGACTATCCACCCTTCAAGGGCACAAAACAGAGCATCAATATGAACAAGAACAACAGTATCAGAACAATCCTCTCGGCAGCACTCCTCATCGCTGCAAGCACAACAGCATTCGCACAGGGCAACGGACTGGCCGGCATCAACGAAGCCACCTCCATGGTTACCTCGTATTTCGACCCCGGCACGAAACTCATCTACGCCATCGGTGCAGTCGTCGGGCTTATCGGGGGCGTAAAAGTGTACGGCAAGT
>OMVH01000282.1 GCA_900314365.1 uncultured Prevotella sp.
TTTTACAAGGCCAAAATAGGGCTTTTTCGGGCCTTTTTTAGCGGTTTTAAGGGCTCCTAATAGGCCTGTAAAAACGCAAACACTTAATATGTAAACAGTTACAAACTCCTTCTATTTTGGCGTATTTGGGAGCGAAGTAAGTCTTGCTTCAAAATATGCCCGTATTTTGGCACTTTCGCGTTCTTTTTTCTTTACAAACATTTTTGAAACCTTTGATTTTTGATACGCTTTTTCAGGCCGAAGCAAAGCAAGTGTGCAATCCAATTTCAGCCATTCAACATGGGTAATTTTGTTCCACAGCGGAGTGTGCCCTTAGTGGCAGTCCGCTTTCCGGACAGATGTGGTCCAACGGACGGTGTTGTGCGATTTTCGGTATAGAGGCTGTTGCCGGTAGTTGTGAGTCAGCGCTCTTTCTGTTCGTGGAAAAGGAATGTCGGTAAACAAGGTGTTTAGTATCAGACGTAGACAATGTGGAGACGTTCACTGACATCGAAGTCGTCCATGAAGTTATCTCCTTTGTAGACGATGGTCAGGCCGCGGTATTCCTTGGGCACACGCAGGGTATCAAGGAGAAACCACTGCGGGCGTCCGTAGTCGTAGGACTTTCCTTCAAGGCGCAGAGTGGATGAGGGATAGTCGATGAACCATAGCCCTCCCCCGATACAGCGGTCGGAAGGCTGCAGTAGGTCGCGATGCATCTTCACGTAGCCTATGCGTAGCCTTCCGTCCATGGTGATGATGAATTTGGGTTCCACCGGTTTATTCTCCGAGTATTTGCGCAGCATGTTCCTTCACCTTTATTTGTTTGGGACGGAAGATGCTGGTCACGACACCATCGGTATCGGTAATGAATGTAGTGCGTAGAGTTCCCATTGTGGTTTTGCCGTACATCTTTTTCTCTCCGTAGGCTCCAAGTTCTGTGACAAGCTTCTTGTCAGTGTCGCAGATGAGCGGGAAGGGGAGCGAATACTTTTCGATGAACTTGCGATGGCTTTCTGCACCCTGGGTGCTGACACCCAATACGGCATAGCCCGCGTCGAGGAACCGTTGATAATTGTCGCGCAGATTGCAGGCCTCGTTGGTGCATCCGGGAGTGGAGTCGCGCGGATAGACATAGAGTACGAGCTTTTTGCCCTTGAAGTCGCTGAGTTTGATGGTTTTGCCGTCCTGGTCTATGCCCAGAGTTTCCGGCAGTCGTTGTCCTATTTCCATAGTTAAATTTTTTTGATGAAGTGAGGATGCTGAGCGTCCCCGAGTTGAGGTTGATAAGTGAATCCGGCAGTCTCGAAGTCGAGCAGGTCGTCAGGACTTTGAGCCTTTCGGAGGATAAGATGCCGTGCCATAGCGCCCCGACAGGTTTTGGCCAGTACTGCTACTATCTTGAATTGCAGGCCATTGTCAACATAGAAGAGAGGCTTCACGACGTTGACCTCGCTCTGCACACGCTTCCAGTCGAAGAGGTGTTCGTATTCTTCGGTACTCAGATGAATGAGCGTTCCGCCATCAGCCTTTACTGTCTTGATGAGGCTGTCGGTGAGCAGGGGTTTCCAAAAGTGGAAAACGTTCTCACCTCCGCAGGCTTGCAGTCGCATGTTGCCTTCAAGACGGTATGGGTGAATGGAGTCGAGAGGGCGCAGCAATCCATAGAGGAATGAGGTGATGAGAAGATGTTGCTGGGCATAGAGCAAATCGTCGTGGCTGAAAAGTTCGGCCTTCAGATACTTGTAGGCCTGCCCATTGTAGGCTATTATGGCAGGTTGGCTTCCTTTGGCATCGAAGAATTGCTGGTAGTGCCTGAGAGTCTCTTGAGCAATGCGCAAGCTGCATTTGAAGGCTTTGGCGAGGACCTCGGGCGACTGCTGTGCAAGTTCTCTGACAAGAGAGTTGGCTTCGTTAGCGAAGGCAGGCTTGGAGAGCTGCTCACTGACATTGACAGCAGACTGTGCCCGCATCGTCTTGGCACTGGCGAGTAAGATTTGCATGATGGTCGGCTTATGTCGTGTTCTGTTCCCTGAAGTAAAAAAGAAAAGGCTGCGCCGGCAAAGCGTCAGCACAGCCTTTCTGTAGAGTTAGCGAGTGGAAAGGGTCTTACTTCACCGAGAACTTGTATGCAGTGTGGTGATAGTATTTCTCACCCGGCTCAAGATATGGGTTGTACCATCCTTTCACGTGAGCAATCCATTTGTTGGGAGAGTCGGGGTACTTCTGTGTCTCGAGACAAACAGAGGCGCGCTGCGGGTACTTGATGCCCTTCTTGCCTACACGGGTGCCATCAAGGAAGTTGCCTGTGTAGACTTGGATGCCCGGCTGGTCGGTGTACACTTCCATGAAGATGCCCGACTCTGGTGAGTAGAGGCTTGCAGCCACCTTGCTGAAGTCGCCTTTGCCGTCCTTGAACGTGTTGAGCACCCAGTTTTGGTCGTAGCCCCTGGCATTTTTGATTTGCTGGAAAGTGGAGTCGCCAATGGTCTCATAGAGAGCGTGCTTTTTGGTGAAGTCCATAGGTGTACCGTAGACCGATTTGATTTCGCCTGAGGTCATGAATGTGCTGTCAACAGGAGTATAGCTGTCGGCATTGATGTAGAGCACCATGTTAGTACCAGCCTTCGACGGATCACCAGAGAGGTTGAAGTACGAGTGGTTGGTCATATTGATGACGGTTTCCTTGTCTGTAGTTGCCTCATACTGGATGTCGAGCGTGTTGTTGCTCAGCAGTGTGTAGGTGACTTTTGCCGTGACATTGCCCGGGAAGTTGTTGTCGCCGTCGGGTGACTTCAGAACAAGCTGCAATGTGGTGTCATTGGGTTGTGTAGCGTCGAACACCTTGTACTGCCAGCCGTCCGGGCCTCCATGGAGACAGTGCCCATAATTGTTGCGAGGAAGCTGTATCTTCTTTCCGCCACAAACAATTTGGCCGTTCTTGATGCGGTTGGCGTAGCGCCCGATGGCGGCACCGAAGTCGCTGGCGTTATGCACTGTGTCGGCATATTGAGCGATGTTGTCGTAGCCAAGCGTTACATCGGTGAGCTGGTCGTTCTTGTTGGGTACGGCGATGGAGACGATGCGCCCACCGAAGTTGGTGATGCAGACTTCCATCTTGCTTTGGTTTTTCAGCACGTAGAGTTTTACGGGCTTGTTGTTGATAGTTGTGTCAAATTTGGCGGGGTCGAGGCCAGACTCTGTGAGGCTGCCCGAACTGCAAGAAGCAAGCATGGCCATAACCACGCCTGCTCCAAGCACGAAAGCTTTAATATTCTTCATTTTTGTTCTTTCTGAGGTATTTACGTTGGATCGAGAAGAGCGTCTCAGCACACTTTGTGCGAGCCGTCGCTGATGACCACGGGGATGATTTCAGGCTCGTGACCATATTTCTCGTTGAACTTCTTCTTTACGTCGGCGATGAAATTGTCGTAGACATCATCTTTGACGAGGTTGATGGTGCATCCACCGAAGCCGCCGCCCATAATACGGCTGCCCGTGACGCCGTCTTCCTTAGCCACATCGTTGAGGAAGTCGAGCTCTTCACAGGATACCTCGTACTCTTTGCTCAGCCCATAGTGGGTCTCGTACATCTTCTTTCCTACTGTCTCGTAGTCGCCTGCATTGAGTGCATCACAGACAGCGAGCACGCGGTCTTTCTCGCCAAGAACGAAGTGGGCACGCGTATAGTCTTCAGCTGAGACTTCGGGCTTCACGGCCTCAAGCTCGTCCCAGTCAGCATCGCGCAGCGTCTCGAACTTCTTGTCGGGGAAGTGCTTGCCGAGAGCAGCCACTACGTTCTCGCAGCTCTGGCGGCGATCGTTGTAGGGAGAGCCTTTGAGCTCGTGCTTCACCTTGGAGTTTACAAGTACCAGCTTATAGCCCTGTGGGTCGAAGGGATAGTATTCGAACTCGCGGCTTCTGCAGTCGAGCCTCATGAGCTTGCCTTTCTTGCCAAAGACGGAGGCGAACTGATCCATGATACCGCAATTGACGCCAATATATTTGTGTTCTGTGGCTTGTCCGGCGAGAGCAAGATCCCACTTGGACACCTTGTTGTCACCGAAGAGGTCGTTGAGGGCGAAGGCGAAGCAACTTTCAAGGGCAGCGCTCGACGACATGCCTGCACCAAGGGGTACATCACCTGAGAAGGCGGTATTGAAGCCTTTTACGTCAACACCAAGCTTGCGCATCTCCTGCACGATGCCGTAGATATAGCGTGACCATGTAGCTTTAGGACCGTTGGGGTCGTCAACTTTGAACTCCACTTTGTCCTTGAGGTCAATGGAGTAAGCTATGACTGTGTTGAGGCCATTGGGTCTTACTTCTGCCATGATTCCCTTATCAACGGCTCCGGGGAATACAAATCCACCGTTGTAGTCGGTGTGCTCTCCGATGAGGTTGATACGACCCGGAGAGAAATAAATGTTGCCGGTCTTACCGTCGAAATGCTTAATGAAGCGGCTTCTTACGCGTTCTATATCCATAATCAAATGTTGTTTTATAGGATTAATGTGTTAATGTGAATATGCTGTTTTGTGCTTATTTCTCTACGCCAAAGCGATAGAGGGTGCGCTGGGTGTATTCCTCACCGGGATTGAGTACCACGGAAGGGAAGTAGGGGTGATTAGGGGAGTCGGGGAAATGCTGTGCCTCGAAGCAAACGGCACTGCGGCGTGGGAATGTCGCACCGTTCTGTCCTTTGTAGCCATCGGCCCAGTTGTCGGTATAGAACTGAACGCCAGGCTCTGTGGTCCAGACTTCCATGGTGCGACCACTTACAGGCTCAAGCACGCGCGCTGCGAACGAGAACTCGCCCTCTTCTTTCTTATTGAGTACGAAGCAATGGTCGTAACCGGCCCCGTTCCTGGTCTGCTCATCATCGGCATCGATGTCGTCGCCAATACGTTTCGGCTTGCGGAAGTCGAAAGGTGTGCCTGCAACCTTCAGGATTTCACCTGTAGGTATGGACGTGTTGTCAATGGGGATGTAATAGTCGGCGTTGATTTCGCAAATCATGTCCTCAATGGATGGTGTTGGATTTGCTATTCCGGCAAGTGAGAAGAATCCGTGGCTGGTGAGGTTGATGATGGTTTTCTTGTTGGTTGTTGCGTGGTATTTGATGATGAGCTCGTTGTCATCGGTGAACGTGTATGCAACCCATACCTCGAGCTCTCCAGAGAAGCCTTCCTCGCCGTAGGGGCTTGTATACTTCAACACCAGTCCGTGCTCATTTACCTGATTGGCATCCCAAACCTTAGCATTGAATCCCTTCTTGCCACCATGCAGGCAGTTGGGCCCATTGTTGATAGCAAGGTGATATTCCTTGCCGTGTAGTTGAAACTCGCCTTTGGCAATACGGTTGCCGTAGCGTCCGATAAGTGTTGAGAGATAGGGCTCTGGCGAATTGATTACATCCTGGATGTTGTCGTGCCCTTGGATGACATTGGCCAGGTTGCCGTTCTTATCCGGAACCATAATAGCCACGATGGCACCTCCGTAGTTGGTCACTGCAACTTCGTTGCCTTTACTGTTTCTTAAAATATAAAGATCAGTTTGTTTCCCATTGATTGTGGCCTGAAAATTCTCCCTTTTCAGGCCGCAGGCGTTTACTGCTTCCTTTGTGTTCATCATAAAATAGCTTTTAGTTATACTTATTATAGATGCAAAGTAAACCAAAAAAAACGAAGAGAGCAAATATTATCTACTAAATTTGAGAGACCTTCTGCGTTAAAAACAATTAATTGGTATGCTGCGCAGGAAAGGAAGCGAATGCCATGTGGTTGTTGCTTGTGGAATAAGCGGCTGACAGGCTGTCAGTCTTTGGAGGCGGCTTGTTGGTCTCTTCGGCCAAGATAGGTTAGGAAATCGGCAACGACGTAGCTGCTTCCTCCGACAAAAATAAAGTCGTCTTCACTTGAATCCCGCAGTGCTGCTTCGTAAGCTTGTTGAACTGTTTGAAACATCTTTCCCATGATGCCGTGCTTCGTTGCTTCTTGAGCAACTTTTTCCACAGGGAAAGCTCGGTCACAGGAGGGTCGGGTGAAATAGAAGATACCGTCGGCGGGTAGTAAGGTCATCACAGTGGCTAAGTCCTTGTCGTCAACCATACCGAAGACGATGCGTCTGTGCTGGCATGGTTGTGCGGATATCTGCGGACCGAGAAATTGCCATCCACCGACATTATGTCCTGTGTCGCATACTACGTTCGGTTTTTCTCCTACTTTCTGCCAGCGTCCCATGAGACCAGTAAGCTCACTCGCATGCGCTATGCCCTTGACAATGCTTTGCGGGTCGCGAATAAGATGGGAGTCGAGCAAGAGGCGTGCTGTACAGAGTACCGTGTTGACATTCTTCTCCTGGTATTTACCTGCAAGGTCACCATTGAGGTCTCCGAACGACACTGTTTGGTAAAGCCTTCCCATAGGAGAGAATGTAGGAACAGAGGTAACGACCTCTCTTTCTGTTTCGGCAAAGTGAATCGGGGCTTGCATGTCAGCTGCCTTGGCTTCGAAAACCGGTTTTGTTTCGGGCGTTGTCTCTCCAATGACGACAGGTACTCCTTTCTTGATAATACCGGCTTTCTCGCCTGCTATTTGTGCAAGTGTGTTACCAAGAAACTGCATGTGGTCAAAGCTGATATTGGTGATGACTGAGACCTCGGGTGTTATGATGTTAGTGCAGTCGAGACGGCCTCCCAAACCAACTTCAATCACTGCGATGTCAACGTGTTCTGAGGCAAAATAACTGAAAGCCATGGCTGTGACAAGCTCAAAGAACGACGGATGGACTGACTCTATGAACTGTCGGTTCTCTTCAACAAAGCTTGTGACATAGTCCTGGCTTATACATTTGCCATTGACGCGGATGCGTTCACTGAAGTCTACGAGATGAGGAGATGTGTAGAGTCCTACTTTATAGCCGTCACTTTGCAGGATGGCGGCAAGCATATGAGAACAAGAACCTTTGCCATTTGTACCGGCTACATGCAGTGTGAGATAGTTCCTGTGGGGATGACCAAAATGAGCATCAAGGTCAAGCGTGTTCTGCAGTCCAGGTTTGTAGGCTGCTGGTCCTATATGCTCGAAAACGGCAGTGGAATGATAAAGATAGTCGATAGTGTCTTCGTAGTTCATAGTCTTAAAATGCAACTGCCTCCCCATTGGTGAGGAGGCAGCAGTTAGGGGCATATCAGTTGAAATAGTTCTTAAACTTCTCGAAAATGCTTTTCTTTGTAGAAGTGTCGCCTTGGAAGTTCTCACTTTCACGAAGTTCCTCAATGGCTTTGCGTTCCTCTCTTGAAAGTTTCTTAGGGACAAAGACGCTGATGTTTATTACTTCGTCACCAATGCCTTCACCGTAGCCTTTCACGGCAGGAAGTCCTTTGCCTCTCAGACGCAGAGTCTTCCCAGGTTGTGTTCCCGGTTCAATCTTTATCTTTACCTTTGTTCCTTCAAGAGTTGGCACTGAAACATCACCTCCAAGAGCGGCCGTTGGAAAATCAAGAAGAAGGTTGTAGATGACATCCTGGCCGTCGCGTACGAAGTTGTCGTCGTTCTCCTCTTCTATATATACCTGTATGTTGCCACTGATTCCGTTGTGAGGACCTGCATTGCCTTTTCCGGGCACGTTGACAACCATACCGTCGGCAACACCTGCAGGGATTTTTATTTCCACAACTTCCTCACCTTTAACAACGCCTGTTCCACCGCAATATTTACACTTGTTCTTGATGATGGTTCCTTCGCCGTGGCAGGTAGGGCACTCCGACTGTGTCTGCATCATGCCGAACATGGAGCGCGTAGTCCTCACCACGTAGCCGCTACCGTGACAGGTTGGACACGTCTCGGGCTGACTGCCTGCTTCGGCGCCTGTGCCATGACAGTGGTCGCAGACGATATCCTTGCGAACTTTGAATTTCTTTGTTACTCCTGTGGCAACTTCCTTGAGTGAAAGCTTTACCTTCAGCCTGAGGTCAGAGCCTCTGTACTGAGGACGCTGGCTACGTCCGCTTCCGGAGCCGAAACCGCCGAATCCGCCAAAGCCCCCATGACCTCCGAAAATATCACCGAAGGCCGAGAAAATGTCATCCATCGAGAAGTCGGCGCCAGAATTGAAGCCGCCGAATCCACTTCCGGGAGCGTCAAATCCAAATTGATCGTACTGTTGACGTTTCTGTGGATCGTGGAGTACATCGTAGGCTTCTGCTGCCTCCTTGAATTTCTCTTCTGCTTCCTTGTTACCCGGATTACGGTCAGGATGGTATTTTATTGCCAGCTTGCGGTAGGCGGCCTTTATCTCGTCGGCTGAGGCCGTCTTGCTGACTCCCAATACCTCATAATAGTCTCGCTTCATACTTCTTCACCCGTTATCAGTTGCCAACGGCAACCTTTGCATGACGAATCACCTTGTCGTTAAGTGTATAGCCGGCCTGTACGCAGTCGATGACTTTTCCCTTTTTATCATCGGCTGTATTTGGAACCATGGCTATGGCTTCATGATAGTCCACATTGAAGTCGGCATCCTTGGTGTCAATGCGTTTAACGCCGAGACCTTCAAGGATGTGCTGGAACTTCTTGTAGATGAGTTCCCATCCTTCTTCTATTTTCTCACCGTCTGTATCTTTGTGGGCATTGGCAATGGCGCGCTCCATGTCATCAAGCACCGGCAATATGGCTACGATAGCTTTCTCGCTTCCATTGAAGATGAGCTCGTCCTTCTCCTTCCGCGTACGCTTGCGAAAGTTGTCGAACTCAGCAATCTTGCGAAGCAATTGGTCTTTGAGCTCATCGATTTGTTTCTGAGCTTCAGCCAGGGGATCGGTTTTCTTCTCTTCCTCTGCCTTTTTGTCGGTATGGGTGTCTTCGTCGGGTTCTTTCTTTGTTGCCGACTCTTCGTTTGTGCTACCGGCTTTCTTTTCCTCGTCGACTGACTGATTCACGGATGCTGTGTCGTTGTCTGTGACGTTGATTTTCTTTTCCTTATTCTCTTCTTTGCTCATAATTCATATAAACAGTTTGCCCCATTTGCAGCAAAAGATGTGCCAACCCTGTTGCGTCAGCCTTCGGTGGCATACATCTTAGCCTTGAGCTCCTTGATGCTGTCGTCGTGGATATATTCGTCGTAAGGCATCATCTTGTCGATAGTTCCATTGGGTGTCAGCTCAATGATGCGGTTCGATACAGTCTCAATGAACTCGTGGTCGTGACTGGAGAACAGCACGATTCCCTTGAATCCAACCAAGTTATTGTTGAATGCCTGAATGGATTCAAGGTCGAGGTGGTTCGTAGGTGTGTCGAGGATAAGGCAGTTTGCATTTTGCAGCTGCATTCGGGCTATCATACAGCGCATCTTCTCGCCTCCCGAGAGTACGCTTGCCTTCTTGAGCACCTCTTCGCCAGAGAAGAGCATACGTCCGAGATAGCCCTTCATAGCCACTTCGTTGCCAGGTCCATACTGTGAGAGCCACTCCACAAGGTTCAGGTTGGTCTTGAAGAATTCTGTATTGTCGAGTGGCAGATAAGCCGTCGTTATGGTGACGCCCCAAGTGTAGGTTCCAGCATCAGCCTTGCGGTTGCCGTTTATGATTTCGAAGAGAGCCGTCATGGCCTTGGGGTTATGGGAGAGGAACACCACTTTCTGTCCCTTCTCCACCGTGAAGTTCACGTTGTCGAAGAGCACGGTGCCATCGGGCTCCACAGCTTTCAGGCCTTCTACGTTTAGGATTTGATTACCCGGCTCACGTTCCATTTGGAAGATGATGCCCGGATACTTACGGCTTGAAGGTCTGATTTCCTCCACATTGAGTTTCTCGAGCATTTTCTTGCGTGACGTTGTCTGTCGGCTCTTGGCTACATTAGCAGAGAAACGTCGGATGAACTCTTCGAGCTGCTTGCGCTTTTCCTCGGCCTTCAGTCGTTGGTTCTGTGCCTGTCTGAGAGCCAGCTGAGAACTCTCGTACCAGAAGCTATAGTTGCCGGCGAAGACAGTTATCTTACCGTAGTCGATATCGATGGTCTCTGTGCTTACAGAGTCAAGGAAGTGGCGGTCGTGGCTCACCACGAGCACCGTCTGTCGTTCGTCGATTTCGCCGAGATAGTCTTCCAGCCATTCCACTGTGTCGAGATCGAGGTCGTTGGTGGGCTCGTCAAGCAGTAAGTTGTCGGGATGTCCGAAGAGCGCTTTTGCCAGCATGACGCGCACCTTCTCATTGTTCGACAGCTCTGACATCTGCTTATCGTGGAGTTCTACCTTGACGCCAAGATTCTGAAGCAGCTGGGCAGCCTCGCTTTCAGCCTCATAGCCGTTCATCTCGCCGAACTTCAGTTCGAGCTCGGCGGCGCGGTTGCCGTCCTCCTCTGTCATGTCGGGCTTGGAGTAGAGCCTTTCGCGCTCCTTCATGTTGGCCCAAAGCTTCTCGTGCCCCATGAGCACGGTGTCGAGGACGCGGTAGCTGTCGTATTTGAAGTGGTCCTGCTCCAGCACGGAAAGTCTCTCGCCTGGTCCGAGTTCCACTGTGCCCTTGTTGGGTTCGAGGTCGCCGCTGATGGCACGGAGCAACGTCGATTTACCAGCGCCGTTGGCTCCGATGACACCGTAGATGTTGCCGGGAGTGAACTTGATGTTGACGTCCTTGTAGAGGACACGCTTGCCGAACTGGATGGCAAGGTTGTTGAGTGTGATCATCTGTTATACCTTATTATAATAATCTGAAACGCGGTGCAAAGTTACTAATAATTTTGCTCTTGGCGAAATAAAGCCTTTCTTTTGTACCGGAACCTGCTGTCTTCCGATATATGGAGATGAATGGGGAAGTCGCCTGGAGGTGCAGGGCAGACTCGTTTTTTCGGGACACAAAGTGCCCTCGTCCTACATGTTTTTTCCTGAACACCCGGTTTAGGGCTCTTCTTTGGCTGTTTGTGCTTTCAGCAGAGCTTCGCGCAGGAATCGGGGTGTGTAGCCCTTCTTGCTTTGTGCCACTTCTTCTGGAGTTCCCGTGGTGAGAACGGTGCCACCTCCACGTCCTCCTTCGGGTCCCATGTCAATAATATAGTCGGCAAGTTTGATGACATCGAGATTATG
The DNA here is from genome assembly GCA_900314365.1 of uncultured Prevotella sp. GTDB lineage: Bacteria > Bacteroidota > Bacteroidia > Bacteroidales > Bacteroidaceae > Prevotella. The sequence continues at coordinate 11,062 of OMVH01000282.1, forward strand.
CTCAATGACGATGACGGTGTTGCCTCTGTCAACGAGTCGTTCGAGTACTCCCATGAGGATTCGGATATCCTCAAAGTGAAGTCCGGTTGTAGGTTCGTCAAGAATATAGAGTGTCTTCCCCGTGTCTCTCTTGGCCAGTTCGGAGGCGAGCTTCACGCGCTGACTCTCACCGCCTGACAGAGTGGTGGAGCTTTGTCCGAGTTTGATATAGCCCAGTCCCACGTCCTGCAGGGTTTTGATGCGAGGCAGTATGGACGGCATGTTGGCAAAGAATTCCACTGCTTGGTTGATGGTCATGTCCAGAACATCGGCGATGGACTTTCCCTTGAATCTCACCTCCAGTGTCTCGCGGTTGTAGCGTTTGCCGTGGCAAACCTCACAGGGTACCATCACGTCGGGCAGAAAGTTCATCTCGATAGTCTTGTATCCGTTTCCACCGCAGGCCTCGCAACGTCCTCCCTTCACATTGAAGGAGAATCGCCCGGGCTTGTAACCTCTGACCTGCGCTTCGGGCAGCGATGCGAAGAGACTGCGTATGTCGCTGAGCACACCGGTATAGGTGGCTGGATTGGAGCGTGGCGTACGTCCGATGGGAGCCTGGTCGACGCTCACTACTTTGTCGATAAGCTCAGCGCCCTCAATGGCTTTGAATGGCATGGGCTGACGTAGGGAATGGTAGAGGCGTTGCGAGAGTGCGGGCAGGAGTGTAGCATTGATAAGTGTCGATTTGCCGGAGCCCGACACACCGGTCACTACGATGAGCTTTCCCAAGGGGAACTCCACGTCAATATCCTTGAGATTGTTACCCGTACAGCCTCTCAGCCACAGGCTCTTTCCATTACCTTTCCGGCGCTGTGCTGGCAGTTCTATGCGTCGCAGCCCGTTGAGATAGTCGGCGGTCAGTGTGTGGCAGGTCATCATCTCTTTAGGAGTGCCTTGGAAAACTACTTCGCCTCCTTTGCGGCCGGCCTTTGGTCCGATGTCGATTATCCAGTCGGCAGCCCGCATCATATCCTCGTCGTGTTCCACCACAATAACCGTATTGCCCAGGTCACGCAATTCCTTGAGCGAGCCAATGAGACGGTCGTTGTCACGTTGGTGGAGCCCTATGCTGGGCTCGTCGAGAATGTAGAGCACGTTGACGAGTTGCGAACCTATCTGGGTGGCCAGACGGATGCGCTGGCTCTCGCCTCCGGAGAGAGTGGCTGACTGTCGGTTAAGTGAGAGATAGTCGAGACCCACCTCAAGCAGAAAATCCACTCGCGAGCGCAGTTCCTTGACGATTTCCGTAGCTATTTTCCGCTCACGCGGCTCCAAGTGCTCTTCCACATGGGCGAGCCAGTCGCGCAGAGCGCTGATGTCGAGTGAAGCAACCTCTGAAATATTCTTATCCCAAATGCGGTAGGAGAGGCTTTCCCGGCGAAGACGATTGCCGTGGCATTCCGGGCATTCCTTGACAGCGAGAAACTGTCCGGCCCATTTCTGTCCGGCAGCCGTGTCGTCGTTTTCCATCACTGAACGCAGGTATTTCACGACACCGTCGAAACTCACGAAATAGTCAGAGGTCGTGTGCACACGCTCAGCGGGAATTCTTACATCGTCGATAGTTCCATAGAGCACCTCATCGAGAGCCTCAGCGGGCAAGTCGCTCACGGGTGTAGAAGGCTTGCAGTCGTATTTGGCCAATATAGCCTCAATCTGCCAGAATATCATCTCGTTGCGGTACTTCCCCAACGGTACAATAGCACCCTCCTTGATGGAGAGGCTGCGGTCGGGAATCACCTTGTCGAGATCGATTTCCGTCACATAGCCGAGACCTTTGCAGCGCGGACATGCTCCTTCGGGGGAATTGAAAGAGAAGATGTTGGGTGCGGGGTCTGCGTAGCTCAGACCTGTCACGGGGTCCATGAGTCGTGTGGAGAAACTGCGCGCTTCACCGGAGTCACGGTCAAGCACCTCCACGACGCCGTCGCCCTGCTGCATGGCAAGAGCCACTGAGTGGGCAAGCCGTTCAGCCTCCTGTCCGCCCTTTGCAGGGTCCACTTTCAGCTTGTCGATGACGACTTCGATGTTGTGGTTCTTGTAGCGGTCCACCTTCATTCCCCTTGTAATTTCCTTCACCTCTCCATCGACGCGCACGTGAAGATAACCTTTCTTGCGCATGCTCTCGAAGAGTTCCCGGTAGTGTCCTTTACGTTGCCTGACGAGTGGTGCGAGAAGGTAGACGGCGTGACCGGCGTAAGCCGTGAGAATCATGGAGATGATTTTCTCGTCAGTGTACTTCACCATCTTTTCACCGCTGGCATAGCTGTAGGCGGTGGCTGCGCGTGCAAAGAGCAGTCGCAGGTAGTCGTAGATTTCGGTCGTTGTGCCTACGGTGGAGCGAGGGTTCTTGTTGGTGGTTTTCTGTTCGATGCTGATGACGGGGCTCAAACCTGTTATCTTGTCCACGTCGGGTCGTTCCATGTTGCCAAGGAAGTTACGGGCGTAGGCCGAGAAGGTCTCGATGTAGCGTCGTTGTCCTTCGGCATAGAGGGTGTCGAAAGCCAGCGACGACTTGCCCGAACCCGATAGTCCGGTGATGACGGTGAGCGAGTTGCGGGGTATCTCCACGTCGATGTTCTTGAGATTGTGGACGCGGGCTCCCCAGACATTTATCTTGTTGTCCATTGTTTATCCTTGATTCTTTCAGTGTGCTTCCTTATTGTCCGGCATTGGCACCGCTGGTCTCTGTGTAGCCTCTGAGGAGGTTGACGTCGGTTTTTATGTTGTATTTCCTTCCGTCGGCACCTCGTGCTTTTACCAGACAGAAATAGACACCCTGCGCCACATCCTTGCCATGATATTTTCCGTCCCAGCCTTCATCGGGATTGTCCCACGAATAGAGTTTCTGTCCCCAGCGATTGAAGATATAGCCGTGGAACTCCACAATGCTTTGCCAGCCCTGCTTCGGCTTGTAGACATCGTTGATGCCGTCGCCGTTAGGTGAGAAGGCATTGGGCATTTCGAGCTTGCTTTCCGAGATGGTAACGGTGAGCGGAGAGTTTTCCTGCCAGTATTCCTCGGTGTAGCTGACCGTGTCGGTGCCTTGTGTGAAGATGGCGTAGAGCACCACCTCGTGACTGCCGGCCCGTGTAAATGTCACGTCGGTGTTCTCCTCGCGGCGGATTAGATAGGGCTCGCTCTCGCCTTGCAGCTTGAACCGCCATTCGTAGTAGGCATTCCATCCGTCGGCATCACTGACATTGGCTTCAAAGTGGCCTTGCACGGGAGCAGAGCCGGAGAAAGAGGTCTCCGGACCTTCCTCTGTGCCCGTAGATGTGGTGAAAGTGCCCTGAGGGTCGATGGTGGGTTCGGTCTGTGCTACACAACCTAATGAGGCTGCAAGCATAGAGGCTGCGAGGATGAGAAATCGGATGGTCATATTTGGGATGAGTTCGTTCGTTTGCCTTGCTCGTGATTCTGCCCGGAAGCAGGTATACACAATGTTGCAAAGTTAGTGTTTTTTTCTCAGTCAGCCAAATCATTGGGAAAGGGAGCGATAAAATTTAGTTAAATCACACCGCAGTAATCACGCAATGCCTACTGACAGAGTTGCATGCGCCGCCACATAAAACGCACATGAGGGACAATTCAAGTGAAGCTAGGGTTTTATTTGTTTTTATATAATTCAAGTTCCGCAAGCGCTTATGCTCTTTCTGAGTGGTAGTTTCTTGTTGATAGGCCTTGATTATTTTCGGGGCAAGGTGAGCTCCAAATGAAGAGAGTGTGCAATGGAAAACTTTGATTTTTGATACGGAAAAAGGTGCGTTAAATAATGCTAACGCTAACCGAATCCTTTACAAATGAAAATCTCGAAATAGAGAAAATCAGAGCGCTTT
>OMVH01000204.1 GCA_900314365.1 uncultured Prevotella sp.
CCTAAATCTCTTGCTGTTTCTTATAAGTTGCTGATTATCAATAATAGTATTTTATTTCAACAAAAAAGCGATGAAGTTGGGAAAGGGCGGACCCCACATGGGAGCCCGCCCTTCCTCTTATTAATTACTCACGCACTTCAGTGCGCACAAATCCGACTATTCTCTACTTCCTTGCTTTCTTAGTCTTCTTTGATGCTCCCATTTCATTGCTGAACGAATAGGGGAAATCCTCCTTGGCTGTTCCGCGGTTGTAGTTAGGCTTCGAAGCCATACCATAGTTGACCGTGGCTCCTTTGACAAGGTCGGAATGATTGAAGAAGTTCTTGCCGTAAGGCTGTCCGTCGATGCTCACCGAGGCGACATACTTATTAGCCGTGCTGCAGTCAGGGGCATTGAGCACCAGACTCTTGCCATTCTCCAAATGTACTGTCGTCTTCTTGAAGTAAGGAGTACCGATGACATACTGACCGGAACCGGGGCATACAGGATAGAAGCCCATAGCAGAGAACACGTACCAGGCTGATGTCTGCCCGTTGTCCTCGTCGCCGCAATAGCCGTCGGGAGTAGCCGTATAAAGACGGTCCATCACCTCGCGAAGCCAGTACTGAGCCTTCCAGGGCTCTCCGGCATAGTTGTAAAGGTAAATCATATGCTGGATGGGCTGGTTGCCGTGAGCATAGTTACCCATGTTCATCACCTCCATCTCGCGTTCCTCATGAATCATGCTGCGCTTGTTGTCACCTATCTCAGGCATAATGAGGAACACGGAGTCGAGCATATGAACGAAGTTCTTATCGCCACCCATCAGATTGATGAGTCCCTGAGGGTCGTGGAAAACGCACCAGGTCCAGTGCCAGCTGTCGCCTTCAGTGAAAGAGCGTCCCCAACGCACAGGGTTGAAGTCGGGCTCAAACTGTCCCTTTGAGTCTTTACCACGCATGAGGTTTAGCGACGGGTCGAAGATGTTCTTGTAGTTCAGGGCCCGCTTTGCCAATGGCCTCAGCTCCTTCTCCGACTTGCCCAAAGCCTTGCCGAGCTGATAGATGCACCAGTCGTCGTAAGCATATTCGAGAGTCCTTGCTGCGCTCTGGTCGTATTTGTCGCAGGGCACATAGCCCAGCTCATTATATTCTTTCCAACCCAGGCGCCCCGTAGAGCTCACCTTTGGATGTACGGCAGTAGTGGCGTGCATCACAGCCTCCCAAAGCGTATTGATGTCGTAGCCGCGCACTCCCTTCAGGTAGGCATCGGCAACTATCGAGGCTGAATTGTTGCCCACCATACAGCCACGATGGCCGGGTGAGGCCCATTCCGGCAGGAATCCGCTCTCCTTGTAGGCGTTCACCAGTCCCTCCTGCATCTTAGCATTCATTGAAGGATAAACAAGGTTGAGGAAGGGGAAGAGGCAACGGAAAGTATCCCAAAAGCCGGTGTCGGTGAACATATAGCCGGGAAGCACCTGTCCGTTGTAGGGACTGTAATGGACCACCTTTCCCTGAGCGTCGTACTCATAGAAACTGCGAGGGAAGAGCACTGAGCGATAGAGGCAGCTGTAGAAGGTGCGCAGATGGTCGACATCAGGGTCTTCCACCTCTATGCGGCCGAGGACCTCGTTCCAGCGGGCCCTTCCTTCGCTGCACACCTGGTCGAACGATTTGCCTTCCACCTCGCCGAGATTGCGCAATGCCTGCTCCTCACTGATAAAGGACGAGGCGACGCGGGCTGTAACCTGTTCGCGAAGCGAGGTACTGAAACCCACCAACGCCATCACATGCTTGTCCCTGGCCTCCTTCACACCGTTCTGACGGGTTCCGTTGACAACGGTGCCGTAAGACGTGAAGGGCTTGGAGAAGACCATCACGAAATAGTTTTTGAAATTATCGGGCACACCACCGCTGTTCTTTGTGGTATAGCCCACAATCATATTCTTCTCGGGGATGACCTTCACGTAGGAACCCTTGTCGAAGGCATCGACAACGACGTAGGACTTGTCGGTCTTGGGGAAGGTGAAACGAAAGACGGCAGCCCGCTCGGTAGGAGTTATCTCGGTTGTGATGCTGTAGTCGGAGAGGAACACCCGGTAATAATAGGGCTTCGCCACCTCGCCTTTATGGGCGAACCAGCTTGAGCGTTTGTTCTGGTCGAACTCAGGAACACCGGTCTCGGGCATGATAGCGAACTGCCCGTAATCGTTAATCCAGGGACTGGGCTGGTGGGTCTGCTTGAAACCCTTGATTTTGTTTTCTGTGTAGACATACGCCCATCCGTTGCCCATGTCGCCCGTCTGCGGCATCCAGAAATTCATACCCCAGGGCCTGGCAATAGCAGGATAAGTGTTACCGGTGGAAAGTTCAAACTTCGACAGCGTGCCCACCAAGGGATTCACGTAGTCGACAGGGTCTTCAGCCTTGCATGGGCCGAACGACAGAAGCAGCATGGCTCCTAACAGTAAATAATTCTTTTTCATATAGGTCGTTATGTTGGTCTTGTATGTGGAAACAGCGATAATAGTAAGATTGCGGTAAAAAACAAACACGCGTAATCCCGTTCCAATAGTACTCTCACGGGGAATCGAACCCCGATCAAAGGTTTAGGAAACCTCCGTTCTATCCATTGAACTATGAGAGCCCGTACGATTACAGTAACATGCTGCAAAGTTACAAACTTATTTTGAATATTACACGGAAAGGCAAGAAAATCTTTTGACCAGCATTGGCTCTTTCAGTAAAGACGGCAAGCAGCCCCCAGCTCGAAGAATCCGGAGATTGACGAAGCACCAGCCAATTGAAGCGCAAGCCGTGCTACAAACCATACAAGCAGCAACGGCATCAGAGAGGTCGGGGACATCCCGAGAGATGTGTACACGCATATCACCGGGAGCACTTGTCCTGTTTTGACTTTCATTCCGACTCATCCAAGCCACAGCAACTTGCAGGGTGCGGCTAGGTAGGGTTAGGGGGCATCCGCATCCTGCAAGCCAACAAGTAATTCTACCACGCTTATCCAGTGGACATTGAATTGACACTCTGCTTGCGAACGGCCACAAGAGCCGCACCCTGCAGTGGACAAATTGAGGCCTGCTCTTCACCTTACCAATGGTTGTCCGTTTGGCTGACAATTGTTGTCCGTTTGGCTGACAATTGTTGTCCATTTGGCTGACAATTGTTGTCCATTTGGCTAACAATTGTTGTCCATTTGGCTGACGGCCGTTGGACGATTGGCTGACGGCCGTTGGATGATTGGCTGACGGCCGTTTGACCATTACAAAATTGCCATTATGCTGAAATACAACCGTAGTTGGGAAGTCAGTTCCTACGCATGGCA
>OMVH01000006.1 GCA_900314365.1 uncultured Prevotella sp.
CCCTCGAGGTCCGATCTCGAGCGAAAAGTACTCAAAAAAGGCTCTCAAAGCACTCGGATTTTCTCTATTTCGAGATTTTCATTTGTAAAGGATTCGGTTAGCGTTAGCATTATTTAACGCCCGTTTTTCCGTATCAAAAATCAAAGTTTTCCATTGCACACTCTCTCAGATTTGAGTGTCCATACACACTCTCTCAGGTTTGAGTGTCCATATTGTACCATTTCTTTGTTTCCAAGATTATTTCCTTCTATTATTCGCCTTTAGTCTCAATGATAATGCGTATCTTTGCCCTGAATAAGAACAAGTTTTATGACCTCTCAGCAATTGTCATTCCCTCACAGCCCGTCCGCCGTCAACGAAAACTGGCGTCTTCCCGCCGAGTGGGAAGAGCAGGACTGTGTGCAGCTCACGTGGCCTCATGCAGGCACTGACTGGGCTCCTTACCTCAAGGAAATCACTGCCACCTTCATTGCTATGGCCCGTACTATCACTGACCATGAGCGGCTTATCGTGGTTACGCCTCATGCGGCCGGACTTGACAGGATGCTCTACGACCGACTCGGCGCCTGGGCTTATGGTCGTACGGTCATTGTGGAGGCTCCCACCAATGACACCTGGGCTCGCGACCACGCCCCGCTCACCCTTGTCAGTACCGATGAAGGTCATCCGGATTTCCGGTTGCTCGATTTCTGTTTCAATGGTTGGGGCGAAAAGTTTGCCGCCGATTTCGACAATGCTATCAACAGCCGGCTCTTTGCCGCAGGCCTTTTTAACGGACAGCCTGAATCGCATTCTGACTTTGTACTCGAAGGCGGTTCCGTGGAATCGGACGGACATGGTACGGTCTTCACTACGAGTTGCTGTCTGCTGGCTCCTCACCGCAATCAGCCCCTTGACAGAGCTCAGCTTGACAATCGGTTAAGGTCGATGCTGCGTGCCCGACGAATAGTCTGGCTCGACCACGGAGAACTCATAGGTGATGATACCGACGGCCATATCGATACGCTCGTGCGCATTGCCCCTGCTGACACCCTGCTCTACGATGCTTGCACCGACAGTCTTGATCCCCAGTTCGATGGACTGAAGGCACTTGAAGCTCAGTTGCGAACACTTCGTACGCTCGATGGCAAGCCCTATCAGCTCGTGCCCCTGCCCTTGCCTGAACCTCTCTATGATGGTTCCGACCGACTGCCTGCCACCTATGCCAACTTCTTAGTCATCAACGGAGCTGTGCTCTGTCCAACCTATGGACAGCCCTCAAACGACAGCCGCGCCTTAGAATTGCTCGGAGAAGTTTTCCCCGGGCGCGACGTCATAGGCATCGACTCTTGTACAGCCGTTCGTCAGCATGGTTCACTGCATTGTCTCTCCATGCAATATCCCAAGGGCGTACTGCGATGAGCGGAAATTCGAACTCACACTATAAAATAAGAATAAAATGTTAAGAATAGGTATACTGCAACAGCACAATACAGCCGACCGCAAGGATAACATTCGTCGTCTGGGCGAAGGCATTGCCGACCTGGCTCATCGTGGGGCCAAACTCATTGTCCTGCAGGAGCTGCACAACTCACTCTACTTCTGTCAGACAGAGGATGTAAACAACTTCGATCTTGCTGAGCCCATCCCCGGACCCTCAACGGGGTTCTATGGCGAGCTGGCCCGTCAGTTCGGGGTGGTTATCGTGACCTCCCTCTTTGAGCGGCGCGCACCGGGACTCTACCACAATACGGCCGTGGTGCTCGATGCCGACGGCAGCATTGCTGGTGTCTACCGTAAGATGCATATCCCCGATGACCCCGCTTACTATGAGAAATTCTACTTCACGCCCGGTGACCTTGGTTTTCATCCCATCGATACCCGTGTGGGCCGCTTAGGTGTTCTTGTGTGCTGGGATCAGTGGTATCCCGAAGCCGCACGCCTGATGGCACTGCAAGGAGCCCAGATGCTCATCTATCCCACAGCCATTGGCTATGAGAGCAGTGACACCAAAGAAGAACAGCAACGCCAGCGCGAGGCCTGGACCACGGTGCAGCGAGGCCATGCCATAGCCAACGGACTCCCGGTGGTAACTGTCAACAGGGTGGGCTTCGAGCCCGACCCGAGTGGGCAGACCGGTGGCATACAGTTCTGGGGCTCCAGCTTCATCGCCGGACCGCAGGGTGAGCTCTTCTACAGGGCTTCGGAGACGGAAGAAGAGAGTATCGTGGCTGATGTCGACCTTGAGCACAGCGAACAAGTGCGTCGATGGTGGCCTTTCCTGCGCGACAGACGCATAGATGCCTATACCGACATTGTAAAGCGGTATATCGACAGGTAATAGAAATTCTGAAGGTTCTGCAACAGCAGAACCTTTTTTCGTCGGGGTTTATAAGTTGATGCTCACCGTCAGTGCTGGCTGGCGGGTTGAAGCTCCGAGGGGCAGTGGCGTCAGATGCTCCGTGCTTCCCATCGTCATGTTCACGCTCGCCTTGGCTTTATGGCGGGCACAGATGGCATATATCAGCAGTGAAGTACCGGCCACAAAAAGTCCTGCTCCGGTCAAGAATATTGCTGTCATAGTTGAGGCTGTCCTGTCGGTTCTTCCCTCTTCCGCAGCAACAAAGCCACCAATAAACCCCACTGCCATTCCGCCGGTTCCTATGACCATTGAGCTGATGCCCGTAATCATGCACACCTTGGAGCGCTTCCAGTAGCGTGTCTTCTTGTAGGGTTTCGGCTCTTTCACTTTGTTCATAGCCTCCACGTAGGCGGTGGGCACAATCGACAAGGCTTGTATGGAGTCGGCTTTGAAGTCCTCAGCATCTGCAATTACTGTACTGAAAACTGAAATCAAGATTAGCAGAATGTATCGCATAAAGTAGTATAGAAAGATGATTATTGTTTCGGCCATGCATCCTTGTCCGCTTCACGTCGGCACCTATTCTGCAGAGAGGTCAGCCACGGTCTTGCGGTACATGGAGTAAAGCCTTGTGCGCGAGACGTAACCTATGAGTCGGTTGTTGATGTCGGTCACGGGCAGATAGTTGGTGTTCTTGGTATCGAACTTCTGCATCACCTCTTCCATAGGGTCATTGATGCCGAGTGTGGCCGGAACGGGAGTCATAATCTGCCGCACCTTCAGCCTCTCGTAGAGTTCTGTGCGGAACATGATGTGTCGTATCTTTGTAATGTCCACCTCGCCAAGCAGTGTGCCTGCATCGTCGATGACGGGCAGAAAACTCGTGTGACTCTTGCTGATGGCATTGACGAGCTGGCCGAGTGTCATGTCGGGAGTCACCGAAGTGAAGTCCTTCACGATGACGCTGTCCATGCTCATCAGGGTCAGGGCGGCTTTGTCGGTGTGATGGGTGATGAGGCGTCCTTCACGGGCCAGACGCATGGCGTAGATGCTGTGGGTCTCGAAGATACTGATGGTTACAACGGCCACGATGCTCACAATGATGAGCGGAATAAACAGCTCATAGCCGCCCGTAATCTCGGCAATGAGGAAGATGCCGGTCAGAGGAGCATGCATCACGGCTGCCATCACGGCTGCCATACCCAACAGCGTGAAGTTCTTCTCGGGAATGTAGATGCCCACTTGATAGACGTTCCACATGCGTGCGAAGAGGAAGCCAGAGAAGCCCCCGATGAAGAGCGACGGGGCGAAGGTTCCGCCCACTCCTCCACTGCCGTTGGTGGCCGAGGTGGCGAAGACTTTGGTCAGGATGACGAGAGCTACGTAGCAGAGCAACAGGTTGTCGTGGCCGTAGAAGAGCGAGTTGTTGAGTATCTGCCCCCAGTCTGCATCGGTCTTACCATCAATGAGGATTCCGAGCGAATTGTATCCTTCGCCGTAAAGTACCGGGAAGAAAAAGATGAGCGAGCTTAGGACAACGCCTCCCACGACGAGTCTCACATAAGGATGACTTTTCAAACGTGCAAAAAGTCCCTCGCAGGCCGTCATGGCGCGCATGAAGTAGAGACCCACAAAGGCACTGAAGAGCCCGAGGAGAATGCAGGCCGGAACGCGCTCCACTGTCCATGCGCTGTCAAGATGGAAACTGTACATCGGGCTGCCTCCCACGAAGAGATAGCTGAAGCACGTGGCTGTGACGCTGGCGGTGAGGATGGGTAGCAATGATGCCATGCTCAGGTCGACCATGAGCACCTCGAGGGTGAATACGAGTCCGGCGATGGGAGCCTTGAAGATACCGGCTATACCTGCTGCGGCACCACAACCAACAAGCAGCATCAGAGTCTTGTTGTCGAGCTTGAAGAGCTGCCCCAGATTACTGCCGATGGCTGAGCCGGTGAGTACGATAGGGGCCTCGGCACCCACCGAACCACCGAAGCCGATGGTGATGGCTGAGGCTATTACCGACGACCAGCAGTTGTGAGCTTTCAGTCTTGACCGCTTCGTGGCTATGGCATAGAGCACTCGCGTGATTCCGTGGGAGATGTTGTCGCGCACGACATACTTTACAAAGAGAGAAGTGAGGTAGATGCCAACTACGGGAAATACCAAATACATCCAGTTTGACGATTTCTCCTTGAAACCGTCAGTGAGCATGAGCTGTATTTGTGCGATAAGCCAGTGGAGGATGTAGGCGGCGACAGCTGCTAACAGACCGATGAAGAATGCAAGGATGAGCGTCATCTGACGGTCGGTCAGATGATTGTCCTTCCATGTGAGAAAACGCTGCATCATCGGGCTTTTGGTGTTGGGATGGAACTGATTTGCGGGGGTTGGCTCATTTCCTTATTATTGTTACCTCGCCCTTTGCGGTGAGCTTGATGATGCTCGACGGTGTGTGGGGCTTGTGCTCCTGGCGTCGGGAGAAGCATACGTAGTCGACAGCCTGAAGTAGTTCCTCGCTAATGTCACAGTAGTTCTGAGCTGCGGGCTCGCCGCTGATATTGGCGCTTGTACTGACTATAGGCTTTTGAAAACGGTAGCAGAGTTCCTTGGAAAACGGTTCCTGGGTGATGCGCATAGCGATGCTGCCGTCGGAGGCAATGAGGTTGGGAGCCAGGTTGACGGCACCGTCAAGAATGATAGTGGTGGGTTTCGTGGCCAGTTCGAAGATGTCCCATGCCACGTTGGGTACGTCGCGGACGTAGCGTTGAAGGCGTCCCTCAGAGTCGACGAGACAGATGAGGGCCTTTGAGTCGTCGCGGTGCTTGATGGCATACACTTTTGCTACGGCCTCGGCGTTGGTGGCGTCGCAGCCTATGCCCCAGACCGTATCGGTAGGGTAGAGTATAACACCGCCTTTCTTCATCACTTCGACGGCGTTCTTGATGTCTTGTTCTTGAGTCATAGTGTTCTTGGTTATGAGCCTGTGTCAGGCTTAGTGGAGTTCGTCTATATGGTTGCCGTTGAGGAACGAGCGTGCATCCATGCGCTTTTTGCCGGCCATTTGTAGCTCTGTGATGTCTAACCACTCGTCGGTACAGGCCACAAGGATGTGGCCGCGTTCGCTGGTTACTGTGCCGGGCTCCTCGCCGGCTGTCGTTTTTCCTGTTTTGTTGCAGCGGTACAGCTTTACCACGGATTTGCTTCCGTCGGGCAAAGTGGTCTCGGCCCAGGCTCCGGGTACTGGGCTTAGTCCGCGCACGAAGTCATAGATGTGCTTAGCCGTTTGGGTGAAGCTGATGTGACAAGTGTCCTTAAAGATTTTAGGAGCCTGGTGCAGTTCACCCGCTTCGGCTAAGAGCTGGTCCTGCGGCAGCGAGGATGTGGTGCCGCCGCCTTCAAGAATGCGATCAACTGTCTCCGTGGCGGCTTCGGCACCGAGAGCCATGAGTCCGTCGTAGACATATTCTACGTCGGCCTCGTCGGGGATGGCAAAGGGCTTCTGAAGAATGATGCGCCCGGTATCAATCTGCTGGTCAAGGAAGAAGGTGGTTACACCGGTTGTGGTCTCGCCGTTGATGATGGCCCAGTTGATGGGAGCGGCTCCCCGGTACTGTGGAAGCAGGGCAGCATGTACATTGAAAGTGCCAAAGCGCGGCATCGACCACACCACCTCGGGGAGCATTCGGAAGGCCACCACTACTTGCAGGTCGGCATGGTAGGAGCGCAGTGTCTCTATGAAGTCAGGGTCTTTCATCTTTTCCGGTTGTAGCACAGGTATGCCCTGTGAGAGTGCATACCGCTTCACCTCCGAGGGGCGCAGAACGTCCTGATGGCGTCCTACAGGCTTGTCGGGCTGAGTTACTACAGCCACCACCTGATAGCCACCTTCTACGAGACGGCGTAGTGAGGCCACGGCGAACTCAGGAGTTCCCATAAAGATGATGCGGAGGTCTTTCTTTGATAACTTATTCATTTCGCTTTTTGCTTTTCTTCGCTTGAGGAAGATCTTATCGGTATATCGACAACGCAAAGGTAGTTTTTTTTCATCTAATGGGCAAAAGAAAGGATGCCTTTTTTCCGAATAAAGTTCGTGCGGCTCGACTGAAAATGTTACCTTTGTAGAGTCACTATAAATAGTATTACGGATAATGAAGGCTAAGACTTGTGCTCTCACTCCAGTTGACCGCGACATTCTGCGGCTTGCCATACCATCAGTTGTCTCCAATGTGACGGTTCCTCTGCTAGGGCTCGTCGACCTTGCCATCTCAGGTCATCTAGGCAGTGGAGTCTATATTGGGGCTATCAGCGTGGGCAGTATGATTTTTAACGTCGTTTACTGGCTCTTCGGGTTCCTCCGCATGGGGACGAGCGGTCTCACTTCACAGGCTTTTGGCCGCCGTGATGCGAAGTCCATGTCAGCGGTACTTGTCCGTTCCGAAGTCATTGGCTGCGTTTTGGGACTATGCTTCGTTGTATTGCAGGTGCCTTTGTGGTGGGTCGCTGTGAACGTGATTCGCCCGGGAACAGAGGTGGAGACTCTCGTGCGTACCTATTATAATATATGCATATGGGGTGCGCCGGCTATGATGGGACTCTATGGACTGAACGGTTGGTTCGTCGGCATGCAGGACACGCGTACGCCTATGAAAGTGGCTATAGCGCAGAATGTAGTCAACATCGTGGCATCACTCGTACTCGCTTTAGGATTGGACATGAAGTTGCAGGGCGTGGCTTTCGGAACGCTCATTGCACAGTGGAGTGGCCTCCTCCTGGCGCTTATTGGAGCTAAACGAATTGTGCGGGAGCATGGACTTGCGGTAAGTCTCACGTCCGACGTGCTCAGTGCCGCCGAGCTGAAGCGTTTTTTCAGTGTCAACTCCGACATCTTCCTTCGCACGTTGTTCCTTGTTGCCGTGAATCTCTTTTTTACTGCCGCTGGGGCACGGCAGAGTGACCTTGTACTTTCAGCCAACGCACTGCTTATCACTTTCTTTACACTGTTCTCTTATGTCATGGATGGCTTCGCTTTTGCCGGTGAAGCCCTCGGTGGACGATTCTTTGGAGCTGCCGATAGGTTGGGGTTCAGTGAAGTGGTGGATCGGCTCTTTCGGTGGGGATGGCTGTTGGCTCTGGTCTTTACGCTTGTCTATCTCGTTTGCGGCAATGCTCTCATTCATTTGCTTACCGACCAACCAGAAGTGGTTGGCGAGGCACAGAACTACTATCTTTGGGCGGTGGCCATACCGCTGTGTGGTTTTGCAGCCTTTGTGCTCGACGGCATCTTCATTGGTATTACGGCCACGCGTGCCATGTTGCTGTCATCGGCTTTAGCGGCCGCTGTATTCTTTGGGCTGTTTTTCGGATTGTTCCCCTCCATGGCGAATCACGCTCTCTGGCTGGCCTTGTTGGCTTATCTGTTGGTGAGAGGACTGGTAGAGGCTTGCTGGCTGAGGGTGAGAGGGGTGAAGTGGCAGTAAGCTACCCTATTTCCCCAACCACTCTTCAATTTCTTTTTCTGACAATCCTTGCTGACGCAATTTCTCACGCACACGATTCAACTGCTGGTCTTTCTGTGAGAGTTGCTTGTCTTTCTGTGAGAGTTGCTGGTCTTTCTGCGAGAGTTGCTGGTCTTTCTGTGAGAGTTGCTTGTCTTTCTGCGAGAGTTGCTTGTCTTTCTGCGAGAGTTGCTGGTCTTTCTGTGAGAGTTGCTGGTCTTTCTCCTTGATTTGTTTGTCGCGACTCATGATGGCGGTGTCGCGGTCCTCTATCGCCTGGAAATACTCGTCCTCCACGTTCATGTCCTGCCGCAGTTGAGAGTCGACAGAGGCCATGACGAGCCGATGGAGTATGTACTGCATGTCGGCATCGTCCTCATAGTTTGCATCATCAAGTTCTACAACTTGCCGGTTGTCTTTCTCCTTGTTGGTTTGGTCAAAAACGCTGAGCACCTTTTCCAGCCTGTTGTTGATTTGTCCGTGCAGGAGAGGAATCTGAACGATGATACTGTCATGGGTAAGACTGTCGACAAATGGGTCGGGAAGTCCCTGCGTCACTTCATTGCCCTCGTAGTCGCAGGGCTTATGGTTGACATAGAGCACGGGGACATTGATATTTCCCACCCTGTGGCCGAGGATGTAGACGGCCACCATCGGAATACCGTAGGGAGGGCGCACCTCCTCGTGCACCATGTTTTCCGGATTGGCATACTGAGCGCCGAGATACTGCCGGAAGCGCAGGGTCTCTGTTTCCAACCATGTCTTTTGCAGTTCTATGAGAATCAGGTGCAGCGAACCGTCGTCCTGACGTACGCGCGCCCCGAAGTCGATGCGGAACATGGAGATGTTATCACGGTAGCCATTGGTGTACTCGTTACGGCGTATCTGCACCTCTGCCACTTCTTTCTTTAGCAGCGCGGAGAGCACGGTGCGGGCAATGCGTTCATCCTCCATCAGATATTTGAAGACGGAGTCATAGATGGGGTTTGCTACACGAATGATCATAATGCAACTTATTTTTTTATTCTACAATATTCTTCACTGATTTATCCACCACCCATTCATCTACCGTATGCTTGCCGGCGTCGAAGCGTATGCCCGCCTTCAACTCCATGAGGTAGATGGCTTCGGGCATGAAGGCGACTATATCGGTGCGTCCTTCCGCTACTTTTACTTGCGTGCACACGTTGGTCCATAAACGCTTGCCAATGGTTCCATCATCCACATCAGCGTCTCGTGCAGGCCTTCGGCATTGTCCTGCCCTTTGGCCACGCTGAAATCAAGATGGAGCACGGGAAAATGCGTCCATTCCTTTTCTAATTCCATGATTTTAAGCCCTTCAAACAGCTCGCGGCCGCCTTCGAAATAGGATTGCAGAGTCGATGTGGGCAGCGACTTACCGAAGCGGCTGGGACGGCTCATGAAAATGAAGTAGTGTTCCTTTTGCCGTGCAAGGCCGGTCTTGTCATCGTAGAGATAAGATTCTCGTATGATTTCAGAGAATGTCTGTATGCCAACCGGATATTTTCTGGCCATCTGCTCCATAATGCGTACATCTTGTTTCTTTTGCAAACTTACGCAATTATTTTGTAATGTGCAACTTTAGACGATGGAATCTTTACATTCTCGGAGCTCGACAGTTTATAAACATAGATTCTCAAAGCCGTAAAGTAATTCAAGTTTGGCAAGTAGGATGTTCAATATAGTGTGCCATAGAACACTGTTGGATTTCATCCTTCGTTTTCTCACCATAGCAGAGCCAAGACACCCTTGGCTCTGCTCATTTGACTTATCGAAAACATTCTTTTGCAACTTCCCTTTTTCTGGCGCACCCGATAAACCCTGTGGTTGGAGAAGGTGACTCAAGACTACCGCATTTTTACAAAAACAAATAAAACCCTTACCGTGATGCAAGGGCTTCGCCCTTTGGTGTCTCTCCGTCACCGGCTTGCTCCGAAGCAAGCTTCGGCAAGTCGGTGGCGGCGAGTCACCAAGCCCTCGTTCCTCAGGCTTGCATCACAGTAAGTAAAACCTCGCTCGTTCCTCGCTGAAAAACAGGCTAGCGCGTTGACTTGTACCACTGAAAAGATGGGCTAAATCCATCATATTGCGGATATTCACGGGTAGAGCTGTGTTTTTGAGGTTTTCCTTTGTGCCAGCGTCATCATCCGACACAGGAGGATTTTGCCGTTTGCTGGGTGATGGCAGTTAGAGGCTTGCCTCTAACAAGCCATCATTCAGCAACGGCAAAGGGCTTTGGCCCTTGACGCTGGCACAAAGGTTTTTCTCGGTTTTTGTTAAAAAATAAAGCCACAGGCTTTGTCGGCTGTGCC
>OMVH01000029.1 GCA_900314365.1 uncultured Prevotella sp.
TGGCGCTGACACAAAGAGGTTTTATCGGTTTTGGTCTGAATCAGTAATCGCTGATTTAACTGTTGATTATCCATAACTTGATGTCCTGCATTTAAAGGCTCTCTCGATATTACCAAATGCGTCACCCTAAATCTCTTGCTGTTTCTTATAAATTTTATCTAAACAAAAAAGCGACGAAGTCGGGCGAGTCCGAAATCATGATGTTATTTCTTCACGTATGTGATAAATTCCTCGGGAAGTTTCGGCATGGCTCCTGGCTGAGTGCAGACATAGGCGCTAACCTTCACAGCAAGCTCATGAGCCTGTGCTATGGATTTGCCAGCCAGGATTGCTGCTGCAAATGCCCCCGTGAAGCTGTCGCCGGCCCCTACTGTGTCGGAAACGACCACCTTGGGGGTAGGTTGGAAACTCTGTTCGCCCGGTGCAAAGACATAGCTCCCGTTGGTACCACAGGTAAGGACAAGCATCTTCAAGTTATACTTACCCAAAATGAGCCAGCACTTGTTTTCGATGTCGAGTCCAGCATAGCCAAAGAGTCGTCCGATGGTAACAAGCTCCTCGTCATTGATTTTTAAGATATCACAGGCCTTGAGACTCTCTTTAAGGATTTCCCTGGTATAGAAATTCTGCCTTAAATTGATATCGAAGATTTTGAGGCAATCTTTGGGAGTGCACTCAAGGAAACGATGGATTGTAGCTCGTGACACTGGGCTGCGTTGTGCGAGTGAGCCGAAGCAGACACATACGCACCGACTGGCTATCTTTTCTATTTCCGGAGTGAACGGTATGTTATCCCACGCCACACCTTGCCGGATGTCATAGGTAGGAACTCCTTGGTCGTCTAGTTGCACTTGTACTGTGCCGGTAGGGTAGTCTACTTGTGGCATGATGTAGCCCAGATGTTTGTTGTTAAACTCTTGAATGGTCTGGTCGCCCAGCACGTCATTGCCTACTGCGCTTATGGCATAGGCTTCGTAGCCGAACTGACTGGCATGATAAGCGAAGTTTGCTGGTGCACCACCTAATTTCCTTCCATCGGGCAGGCAATCCCATAAGGCCTCTCCGAGGCCTGCTATTGTTTTGTTCATATTGGTTTCAGCGACCCTTCCGGCCACGTAGTGCAAAACTGCCATTCCTCGTAGTTGGTTGGACAGAAGGTTGTTCTCCACAATCGCAGTAGGACAGGATCATTTTCTATAGTAATTAATTAAGTTTTCTCAATATGCAGCCGGAGCCCCTTATTTTATGTTTTTGATATAAGTAAAGAGATAAACGACTCCGAGCGCCATAATTCCGACAGCTCCTGCCTGCCCCACAGCATCGCTGGCATAACCCATGAGGAGCGGAAATACAGTGCCACCGAAGAGCCCCATTATCATCAGTCCGCTCACCTCATTCTGCTTATTCGGTACACTCTGAAGGGCCCGGGCAAAGATGAGTGAGAAGATATTGCTGTTGCCGTAGCCTACAAGGGCGATTGCAATGAAGAGAACGATCTTGCTGGTTCCGAAGAACAGACCGGCCATGGAGAGAGCCATCATCATGATTGACACGAAGAAGAATGCGCGATTGTTGAAAAGCCGGAGAAAGAGAGATCCCGTGAGGCATCCCAGTGTGCGGAAGATGAAGTAGAGCGAGGTGGCGAAGGCTGCGTCGTTGAGCGCCATGCCCAAACGCTCCATAAGAATCTTCGGCGCAGTGGTGTTTGTACCTACATCAATGCCCACGTGACACATGATGCCAATAAAACTCAGTAGGACGACAGGTTGCTTGAGCAGGCGGAAGCAACCTGCGAACTGCCTGACTACTGTAGGAGCATTCTCGTTGACAAAGACCGGTGCGTCTTCCTGGATGTGAGTAGACAGCAGGAGCAGTGAGGCGATGATGCCGATGACCATATAGATAGGAAAAAGTACACGCCAGCCCAAGCCCATGGAGGGAATGGTGGCCTGGGCACCCCAAGCAGCAATATAGGGGGCCATGAATGAGGCTATAGCCTTGACAAACTGGCCGAAAGTGAGGGTGGAAGCCAGGTGTCCTCCATGTACTACAGTAGATACGAGCGGATTAAGCGATGTTTGCATGAGGGCGTTGCCAATACCGAGCAGCGAGAAGCTTATAAGCATCAGACCGAAGTTCTCGCCGAAGAGTGGTAGCAGCAACGATAGCAAGGTGACCAATAATGAGAGTAGAACCGTCTTCTTGCGTCCGATTCGGTTCATTAGTACACCTGTGGGCACAGAGAAGATGAGAAACCAGAAAAACACCAGTGAAGGGAAGAGATTTGCTGTGGTGTCATTCAGACGGAGGTCGGCTTTGACATAGTTCGACGCTATCCCCACCAGGTCGACGAAACCCATGGCAAAGAAGCACAGCATGACGCTGGTAAGAGCCAGACGGTTGACTTTGTTGTTCATTTTACGAATCATTTTAGGTTTTTATGTATTGACGGCAACAAAGTTATTTCATTGAATGACAACGAGGGTCCTGCTTTCATACAAATGCTACAACATTTTTGACATGTAACAATCGTTGTACCGAATGAACGAATTCTTCAATCCCTTTTGTCCTCAGTGAGTCTTTCGGCTTCATCACTATTCCGTATTTCGGTGGGATACTTGCCATATTGTTTCTTAAAGCAGGCCGAGAAATATCCCGGAGTTCCAAAGCCGACGATGTAGGCTACCTCTGCCACGGTCTTGTCGGTGTTGCTCAGCAGCTTATATGCCTTTTGTAGCCGCATCAATCTGAGTAATTCTACTGGCGACTGGCCAGTCAAAGCCTTTACCTTGCGGTAGAGTTGCACACGGCTGATACCCATGTCGGCTCCGAGATCTTCCATCTTTAGATGTGGGTTGCCCATGTTCTTCAGAATGGATGTTCTTAGTGTGTCCATAAACTCCTTGTCAGGTGTGGTGAGCGGAAGTTCATCGGTGTCCGGCATCTGGTTGTCCGACTTTCTGCTGCCGAAAATCTGGCGTAGTTGCTGACGGTTGCTAAGCAGACTGTTTATCTGTGCCAACAGGACATCGGCACTGAACGGCTTTGTGAGGTAAGCATCAGCCCCTTGGCTAAGTCCTTCGGCCTGCTGTGCTTCAGAGCTCCGTGCGGTGAGCAGTACCACGGGTATGTGGCTTGTCAGAGGGTCGGTCTTCACCCGTGAGCAGAAGGTTAATCCATCCATCACAGGCATCATAACGTCACTCACTATAAGGTCTGGAAGACTTTCACGGGCGAGTTTTAGACCACTGAGCCCATCTGGAGCCTCTACGACATAGAAGTTTTTGACAAGCAGTGTGCGCAGATATAGTCGCATATCATCGTTGTCGTCTACGATGAGTACTGTAGCAAGCTCGTCGCTTTGATCGCGCAGGACCAGGTTGCGTTGCTCTTTTTGCACTGCTTTGTGACTGGTAGTAAGAGAAACGGTGGTCTTGTCATCTTGTGGCTGCACTCTCTTGTTGTCATAATGGAACTGAAGCACGTCGGACACGAGGCGTGAAAGATGGTCTGCATTGCGTTCAATAATGCCGGTCAATTGTCGGTCACTGTCTGAAAGTTCTGAACTTTCGGACAGTTTGTGCAATGGTCCGATAATGAGGGTCAGCGGCGTTCGCAATTGGTGGCTGGCTTGGGTGTAGAAGTCGGTCTGTTCGCGTCCCAGTTCACGGATGCGGCGATTGGTCCGGCGAATGATCACGATAGCCCGCCATGCCAGTATCATGGCAATGGCTAAAAGAATGACCACCACGATGGCAATGAGTACAACAGTGCGTTGGGCATGATAGAGGCCGAGATAGTTCTCCAGCTTGTTCTGTATGGTAATGAGGTATTCATTTTGCGCCATGAGAGCATGCCCATTGAGAGCTACTTCTTCTACGTTCTGTGGGGTTACAACCATGCTTTTCAGAATATTGACCCGGCTGTAAGGTTTGTGTTCAAGAATTCTGATAGCCAGCTCAATTATTTGCTCGCCCTGCGTTGGATAGATGTAACTGGCTGCGAGTTTGCCTTCTTGTATGGCTTTGATACCTTCGTCAGGCAGAGCATCGGTACCGAGAAAACGGATATTTTTTTCCTTTCCCAACTTCTTTGCAGCCTCATAGGCGCCTAAGGAAGCAAGGTCGCTCTGGCAGTAGACTACATCGAGTGGCCGTCCGGATTCCAGCCACTTCTTAGTGATGGCATAGGCCTCTTCCTTAGTCCAGCTGCTTTCCACATGCTGAAAGTCTATCTCCGGGTGTTGCTTCATGACTTGCGAAAACCCCATGTAGCGTTCTCTGTCGGGCGACATTGTCAGATGTCCCGTAATCTCCAGCACGACATGCCGGCGCCCTTTGACACTCATGCTGTCTTGACATAGCATGGCTGCATAGCGCCCCATCGCCTGTCCAGCTTCGATATTGTCTCCACCAATGAAGGCTGTGAATGAGTTTGACGACGTTTTTCGTTCGAAGAGAATCACGGGTATTCGCATTCGGTGAGCTCGGTCCACGCATAATGAAAGCGCCTTGTATTCATTGGGTGAGATGACGAGCAGATCAACGCCTGCATCTAAGAGGCTGTCAATCTGTTGCCGCTGCCTCTCTGTATTGTTGTTGGCGTTGGCGATGCACACCTTTACATCAGTATTGTAAAGGTGTTGCGCCGAAAGCATCTCCTTGTTGACTTTTTCGCGCCAGGGGCCTCCGACGCATTGCGATACACCTATTTTATATTTATAGGCATTGGATGAGCAACTTGCCAGAACAACAGGAAGTACTGCACATAGTAGTAGCCGGATGTGACTGAAAATTAGGTTAAGCATACTTGCACGGGTCTGATTTCAATTCATTCTGTTTGGAGGACTATTTAAGCAGAGCAATTCTTTAATTGTTGCTTTTATCTGCCTGCCATGCTTGGGAATACAGTACGTGGAAGACTGTTCCGAGAGTCGGCAGAAGTCTCCATTTCTCGAGTGAGGACTTTATCTCAAGGATGTTGCTTTGCAATTGTGAACCAAGCCCATTCTATCATTCTCAAAGAACTGTATGTTCTCCGTGAACTTTGTCATGAGAGATTGTCCCTTCGTTTGCAAAAACGATTGTTTTTCGACTTTTACGAATTATAGACGCAAAAAATATAGTACGTTCAGTAAAGTTGGGATTGGGCTGACGATAATGGTTCTCTGTTAGTGAAGGCTGAGTGTTATACTGATGAAATGATGTTTGACGATTTAATCATGTGGGACACCTTTGTGACTGTCCGCTACCACTAGGCTGGTAAAAATGGGTGTAATGAGACTTTCTTCTGTTTTGCTCATGGCTGGAAACAGTCTTCAAAACTGACCGTCTGCTACATTCATAGATGGGCAAAACTATACTCTAACTTCTTCAACAGTGCTATTTATTGCACAAACCAGCCTCGGAGTGAGCAATGTTGTAAGGAATATCATTAAATTGTCTTAACAACAAAAGCATTTCACCATCTTTTTTATTATATTTGTAATCGGGAATCAATACGTTTAGGAGTTTATGGAGCAGAGAATTATCTTTTCAAGAAACATCAAGCTGGAGCTTGCTGAAGCAATCTCCGAGAGTGAGCATGACCGCATCTTCGTGCTTTCCGACACGCATACGGCTCAGCTTTGCTGGCCCCGTATCAGTGGTTTCCTTTCTCTAAAGGGTGCCCGGCTCCTGACAATCGATGCCGGCGACGAGGCCAAAAACCTTGATACGCTCAGCTACGTCTGGACACAACTGAGGCAGGGAGGGGCTACACGCCATTCCATGCTCATCAACCTGGGCGGGGGCATGGTGACTGACTTAGGCGGATTTGCAGCCTCCACCTACAAACGGGGCATCAACTTCATCAACATTCCAACGTCGCTTTTAGCGATGGTCGATGCCTCGGTGGGAGGAAAGACGGGTATCAACTTCGGTGGACTGAAGAACGAAGTGGGTGTGTTCAATGACAGCAAATTCGTCATTATCGATACCCATTTCTTAACTTCGCTCGATCTTCAGAACCTCCTCTCCGGTTATGCAGAGATGATAAAGCATGGGCTCATCAGCGATGAGGGAACGTGGGCAAGCCTGATGGACTTCGATATCACTGCGCCCGACTTCAGTCAGATGCAAGTGCTTGTACGGCAGTCGGTGGCTGTGAAGGAGCGCATTGTCGAAGCCGACCCTTGCGAGAAAGGCTTGCGCAAGGCCTTGAACTTCGGTCATACCTTCGGCCACGCTTTGGAGGAGTGGAGTCTCAGCCACGCTGCGCCAGGCTCTGCCCCATTGCTTCACGGTTATGCTGTGGCTTTCGGACTCATCTGTGAGTTGTGGCTGAGCTGCACGCGCTGTGGGTTTCCGGTGGGCAGAATGCGGCAGACCGTGAGCTTCATAAGGAGCCATTACGGTGATGTGAATATCTCGTGCGACGACTATGATGCCCTTGTCGAGCTCATGAGACACGACAAAAAGAACCGTGCTGGCGAAATCGACTGCACGTTGTTAGCCGGTATAGGTGATGTGAGAACCGACCAGAATCTTTCTGAAACTGAGATTAAAGAGGCCTTCGACTTTCTGCGCGAAGGCTGACAGTCCTTTTGACTACAATATCAATTATGACAGAAAAACCTGACATAGACCTTTACCGCGAGCAAGTGCTCCAAGCTATGCTGAGGCTGAAGGGTGAAGGCACCTCCGAGGAGGAAGTTATCAGCATCCTCGATTCTTTCAGCGACGAAGAGCTCGCATTCGGTATGCCTTTCAACACACCCGACGAGACAGCTCGGATGCTGCTTGAATAACTTTGAGCACATCATCGGCAGTCCTGTCGAAGGGCCCGCTGTGTTCGAGCTTCAGTGTGCACATGGCGGCGGCAAACCGTCCTGACTCTTCTATGCCCATACCCCTGCATCGGCACCACAGATAGCCTGCCATATAAGTGTCACCGCACCCTGTGGCATCAACCATGCGGCGTGGCTTGTAGGCGGGAATATCGTAGAAGTGTCCCTCTGAGAGTATGAGCGAGCCTGCAGAGCCCAGTGTCACGAGAGCCTCGCGCACGCCCCAGTCGGCCAGTTTCAGTGCCGCTTCGTGGGGGTCGGAAAGCCCGGTGACGACCTGCATCTCGTTTTCGTTCACCTTCATCATGTCGGTGCAGGCGAGCACTTCGCGCTTGTCTTTCCAGTCAACAGGATATACATTCGTTCCCCTTACTTCGCGCAGATATCCTTGTGCGTCAATAGAGATGAGTCCCTTGTGGCTGAGGTATCTCACGAGTTCTGTGGGGAAGTCGTCGCTCAACAAGGCTCCTAAGTGGAACACGCGTGCTTCTTCACCACTGAGCTCATCAATGCTGAAGGGATCGGCCTTGGCGAGCACACGCTGGCTGCGCTCGTCAGGATTGGCACTGTAGATATTCTCGAAGAACACGGTGTGGGCGCTGGGGAATGACTTCACCTCAATGCCGGCAGCGCGCATGTCGTTGACAGCCTTCATGTCGTCGGCTCCAACCTTGGTAACGAGTTCATAGCTTACGTCCTTAGGCAAATGGCTCAGGGCGTAGGCAAAATAGAAGGAAGTACCGCCCGACATGTAGATAGTGTGGCCGGGCGTAACGATCTTGTCACGGGTGATGTGACCTATACAACAGATGTCTTTTTTCATTTCGTTTGGACGTCTTAGCCTGTAAAGGTACTATTAATAAGGTGTAAAACAAAAAATAGAGCGGTGTTTTTTTGTTTTTGTCGTTCAAAGCTTTGCCTTTTAGCCGACGCACCCCGTAGTAAGAAGCCTTCTCAGTCGCAAAAAACACGGTTCTACATGAGCCTGCTATTATATTTTTCTGTAACTTTGCACCCGGAAACCGATTAATATATAATAAGAAAAGGCGCAGTTCAGAAAAGCCGCGCCTCCAACGATGAGCAGACAAAAGATTCTCCTTATTAACGATATGGCAGGCTATGGCAAGGTGGCTACGGCAGCCATGTTGCCTGTCCTCTCCTATATGGGGCATCCAACCTTCAACCTCCCCACGGCTTTGGTCTCCAATACGCTTGACTACGGCAAGTTCGAGATTTTAGACACCACCGATTACATCGCTGCCACCCTTCCCGTGTGGAAAGAGCTTGGTTTCAGCTTTGATGCCATCAGCACGGGGTTCATTGCCTCTGGCCGTCAGGCTCGTCTTGTGGCCGCCTACTGCAAGGATCAGGCTCAGCGTGGCACGCTCATCTTCGTTGACCCCATCATGGCCGACGCCGGTAAGCTCTACAACGGAATGGGACCGTCCACCATCACCAGTATGAAGGAGATGTTGAGCGTGGCCGACCTTGCTTTCCCCAATTACACCGAGGCCTGCTATCTCACCTCCACTCCTTATTGCAAGGAGGGCGTGAGTTCGGACAAAGCCATGTGGCTCATTGACGAGTTGCGCAAGGAAGGCAGCAAGTCGGTGCTCATTACTTCTATCACCGTCGATGGTCAGACCTCTGTAGCCGGTTACAGCCATAAGGACGACGAGCATTTCCTTCTGCCCTACGACGAGATACCGGTCAGTTTCCCCGGTACGGGCGACATTTTCTCCGCAGTATGCATTGGCAATCTCCTCAACGGCGACACCCTGAAGTCGAGTGCACGTAAGGCCATGGATGCAGTCTACAGGCTCATCGACCGCAACAAGGATACCACGGACCGCAATCGCGGCATCGCCATCGAACGCTGTCTGAATCTCATCTAAAACTACTTTATGGACTGGGTCAACGGTCTCTTCTCCATTCATTCCTCCATACAGGCGGTGGCCGTCATCGCCCTCATTGTTGCCTGCGGCCTTGCCTTGGGCAAAGTGAAGGTCGGCGGCATCTCGTTAGGCATCGCTTTCGTGTTCTTTGTCGGTATTCTTGCCGGACACTTCGGGCTTAACATCGATCCCATCGTACTCGATTATGCTGAGACCTTCGGACTCGTCATCTTCGTCTATACCTTAGGGTTGCACGTCGGTCCACACTTTTTCGTGTCGCTCCGTCAGGAAGGATTTGCGCTCAATATGTGGGGCCTGGCTCTGATTGCTGTCGGTACGCTGATGGCCGTGGCCTTGTGCCCCATCACTCATATAGGCATTGGCGACATGGTGGGCCTCCTCTGTGGTGCGACCACCAACACCCCCGCACTGGGAGCCGCCCAGCAAGCTTTGCAGCATCTGGGGCACAACAGCGGGTCGGCTGCGCTCGCTACCGCTGTCACCTATCCGTTGGGAGTGCTCGGTGTCATACTGGCCATACTTCTGCTCCGAAAATTCCTAGTCAAGCCTTCTGACCTCGTTGTCCGTCAGGACCATGACGAGAATCACACCTATATCGGACAGTTCGTTGTGGTCAATCCGGCCGTCGTGGGCCGCACGCTCGCTCAGATAAGTCAGAGCACCCGCACGAAGTTCATTGTCAGCCGCGTGTGGCGTTCCGGCCAGGTCATCGTGCCCATAGCCTCCACGGTGCTCAGAGAGGGCGACAATCTTCTTGTGGTGACCAATCGCGAGAACGAGAGTACCATGGAGCTTCTCTTTGGGAAGAAAGTGGAGAAGGATTGGAATAAGGAGCAGATAGACTGGAACCACATCGACTCGAAGGTGGAGTCGCGTGTCGTGGTGATGAGCCGGGCTGTGCTCAACGGCAAGCGACTAGGCCATCTGCACCTGCGCTATACCTATGGTGTGAACGTGAGCCGCGTCTTCCGTGGCGATGTGAAACTCCTCGCCACCGACGACCTCAGACTGCAATATGGCGACCGCCTGACCATTGTCGGCGAGCCTAAGGCCCTCGACAATGCCGAGCATTTCTTTGGCAATTCTGTGAAGACACTCTCGGAGCCCAATGTGGGAAGCATCCTGTTGG
The DNA here is from genome assembly GCA_900314365.1 of uncultured Prevotella sp. Taxonomy (GTDB): domain Bacteria; phylum Bacteroidota; class Bacteroidia; order Bacteroidales; family Bacteroidaceae; genus Prevotella. Next base: position 9,872 of record OMVH01000029.1, read on the forward strand.
GCATGCTTCTCGGTCTGGCCCTTGGTACTATTCCCATCAGCATCCCCGGGATGGCAAGTCCCGTCAGACTGGGCATTGCCGGCGGACCCATTGTGATGGGTATTCTTGTGGGAGCTCTCGGACCCAAGATGCACTTTATTTCCTACACCACTCATTCGGCCTCGCTCATGCTGCGGCGCCTCGGTCTGTCGGTCTATTTGGCTTGTCTGGGCCTCGATGCAGGCAAGGATTTCTTTGCCACTGTCATACGTCCCGAGGGACTCCTTTGGGTAGGCCTCGGCTTTGTGCTCACGATAGTGCCCACGCTGCTCATTGGAATCATTGCGTTGCGCACGAAGAAGTACGACTTCGGCACCATTTGTGGCATTCTCTGCGGCAGTATGGCCAACCCGATGGCACTGTCCTACGCCAACGACACCATCGAAGGCGACACGCCCAGTATCAGCTACGCCTCCGTCTACCCGTTGGGCATGTTCGTGAGGGTGATCATAGCCCAGATGCTGGTGATGTTCTTTGCCTGAGAAAGGGTGCTACGGACTTCACGCTGACGGGCTCCCCACTGACAGGACTGAAGAAACTTAGTTCTCCTGCATGAAGCCAAAGGCGTGAGGCCGGACTGCCATAGAGCGTATCGCCCTTGATAGGGCAGCCCAGTCCTTTGGCATGGGCGCAATGAACGCGCAACTGGTGCGTACGTCCGGTCAGGGGACACAATTCCAACAGCGTCTCTCCATGTTCGCTTTTTATCACGCGGTAGAGGGTTACAGCCTCCTTGCCGTTCTGGAAGTCGACTTTCTGCCGGGGACGGTCGTTAAGGTCAGGTGAGAGCGGCAGTCTGATGCAGCCCTCCTTTTTGTCAGGGACACCTTCTACCACAGCCACATACTTCTTCTTCACCCTGTGCTCGAGGAACTGCCGTTGCAGCGCAACGTAGCTCCTATAGTTGGTAGCCACGAGCAGCAGTCCGCTTGTGCCCATGTCAAGCCTGTGCACTACCATGGCCTCAGGGTAGCGTCTTCGCAGAACAGAGAGCACGGATTCCCTCTTCCCTTTCCCCGGTACGCTGAGCATCCCCTCCGGTTTGTCGACAACCACGTAGCCTTCCCCTTCAGCCACGACAGGGAGAGGAACGTGAACGGCCGACTCAAGCCGATTCTCCTCCACCTCCACTCCCTGAAGCATAAACGACAGGATGGGTTTGCACTTGCTGCTGCAAGCGGGATAGAAATGCAGGTGGTGGCGCACCTCGGCCGTGGGACTGGCTCCCCACCAGAACATAGCCATGCTCACGGGCCGCAGGTGATGAAGGAAGGCGTATTGCAACAATTTTGGTTCGCAGCACTCTCCACTGCCCGAGGGTGGCAGCAGACGGTTGGCCGGCAATGAGGTTGAGGCATAGTAGTCGGCGAAAATCTTCAGAAGGTCGGCTCTTTCGCCACGGCCATTGAGCATTACGAAATGAGAGAACAGCCATCGCTGCAATTGCTCGCTGCGTTCATGGCGCTCGTCCCTGAGTGCCTCGATGCGGGAAGTTAGCCGGTCGATGCCGGACTGGGCCTCACTGATGCTTTGCGCATACTGGAGACGTGCCCGTTTCACCTCAGCTTTCAGGAACTGACTTTCGGCCACCATAGCTTCATGCTCTTCCGCCGTGATGTGTGCTGTGGCCCGTAGTCTGTCGCGCCGTTGTTTGGCTTCCTCGCGTATCTTTATCTTCTCAGCCAAGATGGCCTTAGCCTTGGTCTCCACTTCCGCAAGTCTCTCACGGGCTTGTCGCAGTTCTGCGGAACTTTCCAGTTCAGCAATGCGACGACTGAGACTTGTTATCTCCTGCTCATGACTCAGAAAATAGCCCCCTGGTTGCAGATAGGAGAATACCGGTGGCACGAAAGCCGCTTCGTCGAGTCCTTCCATCTGTCCGCTGTAGGCAGCAAGATAGCCTAAAGAACTTTGGTCATTGACAACGACAAGCACACCGAACATCTTTCCTTCTTCCATGCTGCTCACTTCCGATTGTGCGAGGTGGGCCTGTAGCTCATGTGAGGCTGCGAGAGCTAAGGGGTCGGGCTCGTAAAAGAATGGATTGTTGAGTTTTGCAGGCAAAGAACCGTGACGGCTCAGCGGATGAAAGATGTGCGAATAGCCTGACATGGGATGAAATTTCGGTGGATAGAATAAGTGGCAGCCTCCTCAGAGAACAGACGTGGTTAGAACAAGAAAGAGCTTAAAAAATCCTACGCCCGCGACCTCCAGCGTTGGAGCAGGCCCGGACGGAAGAGAGACGACAATGCCGCCGGTCCTTTAGAATCAAGACCGGCGGCACTGTCAGCAAAGAGTTTAGAGCGGGCGAATCCAGATGTTGCGGAAGCTGATAGGCTTGCTCTTGTCGCCGTGAGCCTGCAGAATGATGGGACCGTCGCCGTGCTTGATGGTGCGCGGCAGACCGATGTATTCCGTGGTGCCTAAGATTTCAACATTGTTCTGCACGAGCACTCCATTGAGCAGCACCGTGATGCGCGGGCGGTAGAGATAGCTGCCGTCGGCTTTGAAGACGGGAGCTGTGTAGATAATGTCGTAGGCATTCCACTGGCCGGGCTTGCGGTCGGGATTTACGAGTGGTGGATATTGCTTGTAGATGGAGCCAACCATGCCGTCGACGTAGGTCTCGTTTTCATAGTTGTCGAGCACCTGCACCTCATACTTTCCCTGCATGTAGACACCGCTGTTGCCGCGGGCCTGGCTCGTACCTTCAATGTCCTTAGGCACGCACCACTCGATGTGGAGCTGATAGCTGCCGAAATTCAGCTTCGTCTGAATATCGCCGGTCGACTTTTCCACCGTCATCACACCGTCGTGTACACGCCATCCGGCAGCGCCGCCTTTAGTGCTCTGCCACTGCGAGAGGTCCTTGCCGTCGAAGAGTACGATGGCATCGCTCGGAGCACTCTGAGTGGCCTGGTTACCCGGAACCACGTGCTTGGGTTGAGGAGTCCAGTATTCAGTCATCTCTGGCCTCATGGGCATTTGTTCGGGATACTTCTTTTCCTGTGCATTTGCAGTCAGGGCAAAAGCGGTGAGTGCAACGGTCATGAATGTTAAGTTTTTCATTTCTTTGTCGGTTTAATTTTTCGATTGCTATTGCAAAGTTACAACAACATCTCTGAAAGACAAAGAAAAAACGCTGTTTTTTCACAGTGCGCTTTTACGGATGCTTGCTTCATAATGGTTCTATTTCTGAAGCTGTTCTCAAAAAAGGAGCTTGTCGCTACTGCCTTTGCCGGAATGTCCAATTTAGGAACAGGTTGTTGGCGCTTTACGGACTCCATGAAGCTCTGCTTTAAGAAAATCATTTACAAAACATTGCCTCTAAAATCGATTGTTTTTCAGCAAGTCCAACTTCGCTCTGAAATACGCGATTCTGGAGCAAGTTTGTATTCAGTTGTGTGTCAACGAATTGTGATTTTTACCCTTATGAAAGGCCTTCAAAACCACACAAAAACAGGGTGAAAAGGGCCTATTTTAGCCTTGCCTTGCCTATGCTTTTAGCCGCTCGAAGTCCGATCTCGAGGCCCTCGTGGTCCTATCACGAGACTCTCGAAGTCCTATCACGAGCGAAAAGTACTCAAAAAGGGTGCTCGTGTGCCTTGTTTTTCAGTCTTTCGATTCTATTTCGCGATTTTTGAATGTAAAGGGGTTTTACTTTTTTCAGCCCTTTTTCGGCATCAGAAAGCACTGATTTTCGATGTCCAAAAAATCCAATGCTGCTTCATCGTCGTCACACATTTGGACTGTTTTTTTACTTCACATACGTACTGTGACGCACGAAATCAGGGAAGCTTGAGTAAGGTGTAGGATGACTCTCACAACCTGATATTTCTTCAAGCCTTCAGGCTCTCGATGTTGACAAGGTGGTTGACGATGGCGTAGATGGTGAGACCGGCAGGAGAGTGAATTTGCAGTTTCTTAGCGATGTTCCGGCGGTGCGTGATGACGGTGTTGGTGGAGATGCAGAGATGATCGGCAATCTCCTTGTTCGACATTCCCTGCACCAAGGCCACGATGACATCTTTCTCGCGTTGGCTCAGGCAGTCTTCGTCCTTTGTGCCGGGCGTAGCGAGTGAAGTGAGACTGAGGTCGACACCGTCGCTTCTCCTCTTCTGTTCCAAAGCCCGAATAGCCGGGATGAAGATGCAGTCCTCCACGTCGCCGTGCAGTTTCAGCCATTCCTCGTTGCTGTAGATACCGTAAAGTGTGGCTAAAAGCTTGTTGTTGTGCAGCCCGTCTGAGGGCAGGTATTTGATGATGATGTTTTTCAGTTCCTTGAGTTCTTGGTCAATCTGTCCGTGGTGTTTGGAGAATGTGGCCACGTCGTAGTCGGTAGGTGCCTCCCCGCTGAGGAGTTTGCGCACGTAGGGAAAGACATGCTTCTCCTCGTACCTCATGTGGTGGATGACGCTGTGGGCGTATTCATCATAAAGTTTGAGTATGAGTCTTGCCAAGTTGTCATTGGTATCGAGCGAGTCGGCAAGCTCCTGTCTGATGAAAGGCAGTTGGAAATCGATGTAATAAGTGTGGCTGGCTTCGAGATACTTCAGCAGTGTGGGAATGGAAACTTTGCCAATATCCAGCTTGTCGTTGTGCCTGTTTACTGTGAAATTGATAACAGTCAGGAAGGTAAAAGTGTCGACTTCCTGCTCGTGGCACACCTCATCGACGGTCTTGTCGCCGAATCCAAGGTATATGCCGAACGAGTTCATCGCCTGCAGGATGTTGTAGTTGTCCTTGATAATATTCACCATCCTGTCCGTGGCTTCATAGACCTTCAGATTCTTCATCTGTATTCGCTTTTTGTTAAGTTCCTGTGCAAAGTTAGTTCAAAATCGTGAAGTTCGCAATACCTAAAAATGGGGATGCCTCCGCCTGGTGCAGATTTTACTTTCTTTAGGTATTGTTGACATTTGGGCTTCGCAGTACCTTTGCGGTTGTGAAAACATCAAAAAATGATCGAATCGTATGAATCATAGTATTCTGTTGACGGCCTGTTTGCTTGCTCCAGCGACATGGGGGTGACAACAGTAACATGCCGGGAGAGAAAACGAGCTCGAAGGCCTACGACAACATTCAAGGCTGTTGGTGCGGCACTACTCCGCTCTGGGAGCGTGGGCTCTCGCTTTCATGACCTACTGCGGTGTGAACTACTTCCTCACAGGCATGCACAGCTACGCCTGAGCGGACGGCTGGAGTTCAGTTCAGGGACTGACACCACAAGGCTTTTAATCCTACATTATATATAACATGGTCAATTCAGTAAACTATCGGGCTTTTGTTTCCACTCTAGGGCAACATTCCTTCAGCAGATAGCCGAGGTGGAGTGTCAGGGCTGGTTGGTGGAGATGGAGTGCGTGGCAGAGCGACCGCAGCACTGAGGCGAAGGCTCTCTCATGACGGTTGGAAGGCACAGCGCCGACAGAATAGAAAAACGTTAGCAACCAAGAAGATTCTTTAAAATAGACAAATTTCTTGAAACATTGGCCTGCTTTTTGCGTCTATTCAACAGAAGCGCACAAAGCGCAAAGAAGTCAGAATATTAATTAAATACATCAAGGATATGAAGAAGAACCTAACCATTTTAGCTGTCGTTGCAGCCTCACTGCTTGTGACGGGCTGCGCCAGCAAGAAGGATTTGCAGAACTGTCAGGCCGAGAACCGCCAGCTCTCATCGAACTACCAGAGCACGAAGGAGCAGCTTGCAGCCGCTCAGGCCCGTGTCACCTCTTTGGAGGATCAGTTGGCTCAGCAGAAGAAGGACTATGCCGCTTTGCAGCAGAGCCTGGACAAGAGTCTGAACAATGCCAACAGCAACAACATCAACATCTCGAAACTTGTCGACCAAATCAATGAGTCGAACCAGTATATCCGCCACCTCGTGGAAGTGAAGAGCAAGAGCGACTCGCTCAATCTCGTGCTCACCAACAACCTGACCCGCTCGCTGAGCAACGACGAGAAGAAGGAAGTCGACGTGCAGGTGCTGAAGGGTGTGGTCTACATCTCGTTGGCTGACAACATGCTCTACAAGAGTGGAAGCTATCTCATCAACGACCGTGCCGAGCAGACACTCTCAAAGATTGCCAAGATTATCACTGACTATAAGGACTACGATGTCCTAATTGAAGGCAACACCGACAATGTGCCTATCAACACGAGCGCACCGCTGATGAAGAACATTCGCAACAACTGGGACCTCAGTGCCCTGCGTGCAAGCTCCGTGGTGCAGTATCTGCAAGACCATTTCGGTGTGAATCCTAAGAGGCTCACCGCAGGTGGACGAGGCGAGTACAATCCTCTCGTGAGCAACGACACCGAGCTGGGCCGCCAGCGTAACCGCCGTACACAGATTATCATCACACCGAAGCTCGACCAGTTCATGGACCTTATCGACAAGGCGCCTGAGAACGAGGGCAAGTAAGAAGTGCTAAGAAGATATTAGTATGGACTATTAAGTGGATTGTGTGACTATATGATGGCCGGGTGCCGAAGCAACGTAAGTTGCCGAGGTGTCCGGCCTTTTTTGTGCTTTTGTATATCCGTGGATTTACCATAAGACGGCAGCAGTCTTGTCGCAACCTGCAGTGGTGCATTTAAGAACTCCCAGCTACCGCAGTTGCTGTTCTTCGTGTGAGTGCAAAGTGGATTAGGTGTCGCCCGCGTTCTACAGACCTAAAAGTAGATGAAATTACATTGCACACTCATCTGAATTCAGTCCCAAAATGCGTATCAAAAATCAAAGGTCGTCGCGAAATTTGTAAAGAAAAAGAAACGCGAAA
>OMVH01000092.1 GCA_900314365.1 uncultured Prevotella sp.
CACTCCTGATACGGCCTCGAAGAGGTCGGGAGCATCTCGACAGAGATGCACGTAATCCCAGCCGAGCGAAGCGAGCCTGAGGATAGAGCCTCGTGCAAGCAGCGACGGCCTCGAAGAGGTCGGGGGCATCTCGACAGAGATGCAATAACCCCAGCCGAGCGAAGCGAGCCTGGGGATTGCGTCCACGCAACACTCCTGATACGGCCTCGAAGAGGTCGGGAGCATCTCGACAGAGATGCACGTAACCCCAGCCGAGCGAAGCGAGCCTGGGGATTGCACACCTCTTCCCCCTTCTCGCTCTCGTACTTCGAAGATGCACGAGAGCGTAGCTAACTTCCAGCGGTAGAGGTTGATTCATCTGCTCACGGACAGACGCAAGGTTTTCCCCTGCAAGGGATAATTAACCTCCGAAAACTTGAGTTATTTACTTCGCCAATGCATCATCCTAAACACCCGAAAATGTTAATGTAGGAGAAAGGTAATGGAAAACATATAGCAATAGACTTGTACTGACAACTACGAGAATCGCCCATTTACATCAGTAAACGGCTGTAGCTCAGATGGAGGTAAACCCGCTTCCTTCAGAGACGAAAGAAGGGTGGAGACAGAGAAAAGCCTCCTTCAAGTCCATCTTGCCGATGGCCTGAAGGAGGCTAAAATCCTACTATATATAACTAATCCCAGCCGTTAAGGCACAAGGACCATCATTTCAGCGAAACCATGGGAGTATAGATTGAACAGTCGGCATCAACCGTACGCAGTCCCACACGGGCCGTAACTTTTACGGCCTTCTGCAAAGAAGCTAATTGTGCATCGCTGACATCCAAGCTAAAGCTATTGGCTCCAACCTTAATCGCAGCACCGGGTAGCTTCACCTGCATGGCATTGTTCTGCTCGTCCAGAATCGATGTCGTGCCTATGCATAGCGTAGCATAGTTGATAGATGCAGTTTTCACAATCTGCTGCACATTGAAGGAGACATCAAGCTTCTTACCGCTCAGAGTACACTTGAAATCGGAGAGCGTATAGTAAGGAGTAACAGGAATGTTAACTTCTTTACTGCCCTTCAGCGTCACAGTAATGGTGTCGCGCTTGTTCACCCAAGGGCCATTCTTGTCACGTGTCACCAGTTTGTAGACACCGTCAAAGAGCTTGGCGCTGAAATGTCCGTTCTGGTCGACGTAGATGCTGATGGGTGAATGAAGCTGATAGCCATCCTGATAAGCCTGAAGCTGAACAACTCCACCGGAACCCGGCAGTTGAAGATTCTGTCCTTCATATTGCACATAGCCCGAAAGTGTAGACTCAGGCTCGTCGAAGTTATCGTAGCCGCACGAACCGAGGCCAAAGACCACGGCCAAGGCAAGTGCCACATTGAATATTAGCTTTTTCATATCGTTCGGTTTCTTTTGAAAGTTTACTGATAAGGATTCTTCACCAGCAGCGGGTTCTTGTCAACCCAGGACTGGTCGATGAAGTTATAATAGTTGCGCATCTGGAAGAAGCGGGAATTGGGCGACATGAAATATTCGTCCTCAATGAACACCCACTGACCGTTATGCTCATTACCTGGTGCCACAACGAGATAAGGCCACAGACGACGGTGACGAGCTGTGACGCTGGTGTTGGTTCCGTCGAACACCTTGTCAGCAAGACGCCAACGTTTAAGGTCCCACCAACGATGGAACTCGAAAGCGAACTCCACAGCATTCTCGTGAACAATATTATCAAACGTGATGTCCTTAAGGTCCTGCACGCCGGCACGTTCACGCACCGGATTGATGTATTTCAGAGCGTCAGGCTTGTTGCCAAGCTCGTAACTGGCCTCACAAGCAATGAGATAAGCCTCCGAAATGCGGAAGTAGGGCCACCACATATCTGAACGGGCACCATTGCGCATGGACGAACCAGAAGCTTCGTCAAGGAACTTACGGAAATAGAAGCCGGTCTTGTTGATGAACTGTTGGTTGCTCTCCAACGGACCGTTCATAGAGGTGATGGTGTTGCCATCGGCATCTGTTGAATTGAGGGCACCGGTCTTGATTTCCCATTTGCCGCCATTAAGCACGAGTTGTCCGGCCTGAAGCACACAAGGAGTATTGCGGAATTTTCCACCAGGATAGATGATGGAACCATAGAGACGCGGGTCGCGGGCATCAAAAGGAGCCGAACTGGAGTTATAGAATACATAGCTTCCATCAGCATTCTTCGTCTTGAAGGCTGCACGAAGTCCCGGAGTCGTGGTGTTAAGAGGTTCAAACTGTTCCACCATGTTGAGCGTAGGGCCAGCATAGCTGTTGTCGATGTCGTCCTTAAACTGTGACGGTACATTCTGATTGGAGAAGCTCACAGTGCTTGTTGGCTTCTTGTAGTCACGCGCCCAGATAACTTCCGTGTTGTTGTCCTTGATACATACTGCATTGTAGAAGTTCACACCCTTCGTTGCCGACGGATCGTCCTGAAGTTTGTAAGGACTGTTCTCAATGACATCCTTAGCAGCGGCCAGTGCAGTCTGATAGTATCCCGCAGCCTTGTCGGCTGGGATACCTACCTCACCGCCAGCCGTGCGTATAGGACTCGTCATCTTGTTGTTGTAGTTGGCCAGTGAGCCGGCATATACTGCTGCACGGGCTTCAAGCATTTCTGCAGCCCAGCGGTTAGCACGTGCGCTATGAGTATTGGTCTGTGCACTAAGCTTTCCGGCAGCAGCCTTGCATTCGCTGATGATGTAGTCGTAGCAGGCAGCCTCTGTAGCACGTGGCTTGCGCAGCGAGTTGATATCACCAGGACCATTATAGCTATACACGGAATCACCCATCAGAGGCACGCCTCCCAAACTGCGAACCATGTTGAAATAACACCAGGCGCGCAGGAATCGCACTTCACCTTCCAATGGAGCTTTCTCTGATTCTGTGAGAACCTTAGTATCACGCAAGCCTGCAAGGAACTGGTTGCAGTTGCGAACGAAATTGTAGTCGTAGACGCGGAAAAGATCGTCGCCATAGGTCTGCATGTAGTCAGGACCTCCGTCCATCTTCGCAGCCTCGTCGATATAAGTGAAGCCATAACTCCAGTTAAGATTCTGGCCATAGTTGACCCTGCTGTACATATTGGAAAGCACAGACTTGATAAGGCTCTGGTCGCCGAAGACCACATCGTCGGTATAGATATTATCGGGATTGTGATCCAGAAAATCGTTGCAGGCACTAAGTGCCAAGGCACCCAGAGCAGAAGCAATAATATATTTTATCTTCATAATCAATTAAAATTTAAGGTTGAAGCCAACATTGATGACACGTGTAGTCGGGTACTCCAATCCGCTCTCTGTGTCACCCTCCGGGTCAAAGCCCTTCTTGTTGGTAAGCGTGAAGACATTGGTACCAGCGACATAAATACGCAGTGACTTAATCTTGGCATATTTCAGGATACTCTGCGGCACATTATAACCAAGCTCGAAATTACGGAGCTTGATGTAGTGGACATTGGTATACCAGAAACTGCTTGTCCAGTAGTTGCTGTGCGAGGAGTTACCTATGAGCGGCATAGGATACTTGCCTTTCACGAGCTCGCTATTGGCATCCCAAATATCGCTGAGCGTCCAACAGTCGGAGAGATAATACTGTGGGTTGTTTCCGCCGTCGTGGAACGGATTGCGCTGTTCCCAGTTGGCAAGGAACCCCATGCCACTACCACCGGTGAGGTCGAAAGCAAGGTCGAGACCTCTCCACTGGAATGCGAAGTTCAGGCCATAGTTGAAGATTGGCGTAGCTCCTTCCTGATAGCCGATTGGACGCGCATCCATAGCATTGATGACATGGTCGCCATTGGTATCCTCGTACTTGATATCGCCCGGACGCAAGGTTCTGTTGCCATAGCCATCGTTATCAACATCATAGTTGGCAATCTCTTCCCATGACTGGAATTGTCCGACAGCCTTATATCCCCAATAGACATTGGCAAAGCGATGCCAGGACGAATTGCGATATTCATCTATGGAATTGCCGAAACGAGGCTTATACTGCTCCCAGTTATAAGTGCGCGAGTATGTGAAGTTGAAGCCTGCCGAATAGTGGAGGTCCTGCCATGTATCACGCCAGACGATAGAACCGTCAAAGCCTTTACGCATATCAGAATTAAGATTCTCCTTGGGAAGTGTAAAGCCTACCTCGGTCGGGATGAGTACATCGTAGCGGCTTGCCGGCAGACCGGTACGCTTACGCGAGAAATAATCTAAAGTACCGGAGAGACGGCCTCGAAGTACAGAGTAGTCGATACCAATATCAAGAATGTGTGCCTTCATCCACGTGAAAGTTGTGGCTGGAAGATTGCGTGCCTGGCTGCCAATGACGAAGGCGCCGTCGATAGCCGTACCGGCTGCATTATAGGTGTAGCCGCTCAGGTAATCAAAGGCAGAGTAACCGTTCACATTGTCATCTCCCACAGTACCATAGGAAGCACGAAGCTTCAGGTCGTCAAAGACATCGCCCAACTTGGAATTCTTGAAGAAGTTCTCTTCAGAAATACGCCAACCGATGGAGCCTGCAGGGAAAGTGCCCCAGCGATGGTCGGGCGCCCATTTCCAAGCACCGTCGCGACGAGCCGAGAATTCAAACAGATACTTGTTGGCATAGTCATAATTAACTCGACCAATCCATCCAAGACGTGACTCGGTTTGGTCACCACGGTCGCTAAACTCTACGAGGTCGCCAAAGTAGATAAGTTCCTGCGAGTTGGCTGCCGGCTGTGAATGCACCCACTGCGAGGGAGTGCGACGCTTAGAAGCATCAAGACCAAGAATAGCCGACACATGATGAACTCCAAAGTGACGGTCGAAAGTAAGACGCAGGTTCGAGGTTATTTCCTCATTGTGCCCCATACGACGCTCACGCCATGGGTTGTTCATCTCATCTGTCACGTAGTAGCTGTCGTTATCCTTATCATAACCATAGAGCTTCCACGTGAACTCATGGTTATTGAGTTGCTGATAAGCCAAATAATAACCAAGCAACCACTGTGCCTTCAATCCCCATCCTATATCATAATCGGCATGACCGTTGAGCTGCATAACACGCCATTTCTCGGTATAACTTCCTGAAAGAGCATAGTTGAGCAGAGCAAAGTTGGTATCAGCCTCAGAACTTACCTTTTGGGGATAGTTTGGATTGTCGTTTGCATAAGGACGGCGTGTAGGTAAGTTACGGTAAGTGGCAAACTGCGGCAACCAATAGTCGTCTACCCCTGGCACACCAGGCTGATGACGCTTTTCTATACGCCCGTTCATAGAAGCTCCCACAGTAAGGCGGTTCGTCACTTTGGCATCAATGTTCATCTGCACATTGGTACGATAGAAACCGCCATAGTTACGTATGATGGCATCCTGAGAGAGATTACCAATGGAGAAATAGTAGTTGATTTTCTCAGACCCGCCTGAAGCGTTCATACTCAAATAAGTCTGGGGAGCAGTCTTCCAAACGAAGTCATACCAGTCGAAGCCCTTATACCCGGTCTCCGTTCCCGCCATCCACTTCTGGTAGTCCTCCTTATTATAGGTATAAGGAGAACCCTGTACGGTCTGCGAGGCGATGTAGTGGTCAAGATAGGTTTTCAAATTGGCAGGTTTTGCCATGCGTGAAAGACTCTGCCAACCATAGTAGCCATTCACTTCCACAGACAGGTCCTGATTGGTATGACCATGCTTAGTGGTGACCACGACAACACCATTGGCAGCACGCACTCCATAGATAGCAGCTGAGGCATCCTTTAGGATACTCACCTGCTCGATGTCGTTTTGGTCAAGGTTATTGAACTGGCCCTCGTCTTTCACAACACCATCAATAACATAGAGCGGAGTACCCATGTTACGAATTTGAATGGATGTGGAAGCTCCAGGGCGACCATCAGTTTGCCTACTGTTGATACCGGCAATCTTACCGACAAGAGCGCCTGAAACTGTCGTAGACAGAGAACGTGAGACATCCTTGGCATTGATGCTCGAAATAGCACCTGTCAAGGATTCCTTCTTTTGCTGGATACCGAAGCCCTGCACTACAACTTCATTCAGAGTCTGGTTGTCTTCCTGCATAGTCAGGTTCACAGTGCTACGATTACCTAAAGGAATCTCTTGGTCGGTAAAACCAATATAGGAGAAAACCAGCAACGGCTTATTGCCAGTTACTTGGAGAGTGTAATCTCCATTCACGTCTGTCACAGTGCGGTTCTCCGTTCCCTTTTCGGTCACAGAGGCTCCTACGAGAGGCTCGCCGTTAGAGTCAAGAATCCTGCCCTTCACTGTCTTTTGCTGTTGAGCTACTGATGGAGGCGTGTCGGTTTTGGGCAAACCGGCAACCACAGAAGGCACGCCCGTCACAAGAAAGGCGCACGCCAAACCGGCGACCTTAGCAAAGCGGAAACTTTGTTGTCGCGAGCAAAGGCTTTTCTGGTTGTGTTCTTTTGTATTCATACACATATATTAGAGTTAAACTTATCAATGGTTCAAGGCAATAGTCTATATCGCTCACCGTCACGGGGAACATGCTTCACCAAATTTTCATCTGGGCTTCTTGTTTTTGGTTGGGTAACCTCTAAGCATTAATACAGATTGTGCTGTTCACACATTTAGCTTTTGACCGATGCAAATATAGCACAATATCTTTAAAAGATGTTCATATTCGACTAAAACAAGCACGCCAATTAAACATTTTTAATGTTTATATCCATCAAGATGATCAAATAAGTCGCACAATGATAAAAAGCCGCTTGGAGCCCGAGAACTGAAATTTCAGCCATTATCTACAAGAACAAAATCAAATAATTAGTAACTTTGCAAGCACACAACAAATAAAACATGAGAAATAAACTTATCACCATCGCACTCATCGCACTTATCCTGCCTTCTCCACTTCGCGCGCTGAACACAGGAAAATATCCACGGCTCATACGCATTGACTCTGTCAGTGGTGGCCACGTTCAAGGTATATGTGTTGATGAGAGTAACAGGTATGTATACCTTTCTTTCACCACGAAACTGGTTAAAGCCGATTTCAACGGACGCATTCTCGGAACGATAGAAGGCTTGTACGGACACCTCGGTTGCATCGTATATAACAAGACCGATGGGAAAGTGTATGGCACACTAGAGTACAAGAATGACGAAATAGGTAAAGGAATACTTCAGCAACAGGGCAAAAGAATACCCAACACGACTGCCTTTTATGTAGCGATTTTCGATGTAGATAAAATGAGAGGAACAAGAATGGGCAGTAGCAAGAATCTCATGAGAACTGTTTATCTCAACGAAGTCGCCTATGACTATGCTGCGAAGGTTAAACAAAAAGGAAAGGACACTCTACATCGATATGGCTGCAGTGGAATCGACGGTATCTGCTTCGGACCTGCATTTGGCAAATCAAAGGGTAAGAACTATCTCACAGTAGCTTATGGAATTTACGGCGACACATTACGCACAGACAATGACTATCAGGTACTATTACAGTATGATGTGAGCAAGTATTCCTCGTGGCAAAAATACGAGCAACCTCTCTTGCAAGACAAGCCACACCGAAACGGTCCATTGAGACCACACAGCAAAACTTTCTTATTCACTGGGAACACAACCTATGGTATACAAAACCTTGAATACGATAGTAGAGGAGCAAAATGGTACTTGGCTGTATATTCAGGCCATAAAACCCAGTATCCAAACTACAATCTGTATTCGTTTAGTGCCCAAAAGAAGCCTTCTAAAAGGAAGCTAACAGGAGTAGACTACGATGAACAACAGAGAAGCACATTAGATTATGATAAAGGGTGGCACTATCCATATGGAAGTACAGGCCTGTGTGCCCTATCAACTGGCGACTTCTACGTCTGCGAAGCAACTCATCAAGGAAAATTCAATGGAGCAATCCTCCACTTAGTGAGGCCAAACAAAGAAAGAGGATTCTCAGAATAACACAGGCAACAAAGCAACATTCCTGCAAAGCAGAAAGCCCTGCCGCTGAAAGAACTCAGCAGCAGGGCTTCCGTATAAAAGTGGGGCGGTCTCCTACTCTCCCGCATTGCATTGCAGTACCATCGGCGCAAGCGGGCTTAACTTCTCTGTTCGGAATGGGAAGAGGTGG
>OMVH01000112.1 GCA_900314365.1 uncultured Prevotella sp.
AGCCACGGAGCTTACAAGTTCAAGCCCGAGCAGTGCACACGCGACCCGAAGACCGGTCGTCTGGTTCCTCCTCCATTGGCTTTCGACATCCTGCACGAGATCGAGAAGAAGCTTCCCGGCTTCCCCATCGTCCTCCACGGTTCTTCCTCAGTACCCCAGGAGTATGTCGACATCATCAACGCCAACGGTGGTCATCTGCCCGACGCTGTGGGTATTCCCGAGGATCAGCTCCGCGAAGCTTCCAAGAGCGCTGTTTGCAAGATTAACATCGACTCTGACTCTCGTCTGGCCTTCACCGCCGGCGTGCGCCAGACCCTGCGCGAGCATCCCGAATACTTCGATCCCCGTCAGTATTGTGGCGTAGCCCGCAACTACATGACCGACCTCTACAAGCACAAGATTACCGACGTGCTTGGCAGCGACCACAAACTGGCCAACTGCGACTAAAACGCGGCCGGAAAAGTCAAACGCACATTCAATCTTTTATAGGAAGGCGGGCCCTACAGCAACTGTAGGTGTCCGCCTTCGTTTTCAATCTATAATACCATAAGAATAAGACCATGATGAAGAAATCATATTTTTTCGTTATTATGCTGCTGCTTTCAACAACCGTTGCCCAGGCTCAGGGCGACATGGAAAGCTACATCAGCAAACTGATGGAGAAGATGACACTCCGTGAGAAAATAGGGCAACTCAACCTGCTGCCCGGTGCCGACATCACAACCGGCAACGCGCAGAACAATCCGTTGGCGCAACAAATTGCCAAAGGGGACTTGGGAGGCGTTTTCAATGTCAAGGGAGTAGACAAGATTAAGGCCTTACAGAAGGTGGCTGTCACACAATCCAGACTCCACATACCACTCATTGTCGGCATGGACGTTATACATGGCTACGAAACTGTCTTCCCTATTCCGCTCGCTCTTGCCAGCACTTGGGATTTGGACTTGATAAGCCGCACGGCCCAGGTAGCAGCCAAAGAAGCCACTGCCGACGGCATATGCTGGACTTTCTCACCGATGGTGGACATCTGCGTAAATCCCCGATGGGGACGAATTGCAGAAGGTGCCGGAGAGGACCCCTATTTGGGTGCTCGCGTGGCTGAAGCCATGGTGAAGGGCTACCAAGGCACCTACTCCAAGTACAACATGATGGCCTGTGTGAAACACTACGGACTCTACGGGGCATCGGAGGCCGGACGCGAGTACAACACCGTGGACATGAGTCGCCTTCGCATGTACAACCAGTATTTTCCACCCTACAAGGCAGCCGCCGAAGCAGGGGCTGGCAGCTATATGTCGTCATTCAACGTGGTCGACGGGATTCCTGCCACAGCCAACAAGTGGCTGCTCACTGATGTGCTGCGTCAGCAATGGGGCTTCAACGGCTTCGTGGTGACCGACTACAACTCCATTGCCGAGATGAGGGCCCACGGAGTCGGCGACGACGAGACCAACGCCGTGAAGGCTCTCACTGCAGGCACCGACATGGACATGACTTCACAAGTGATGCTGAACAATCTGGAGAAAGCCGTTAGCGACGGACGCGTTAGCAAAGCTGACATCAACACGGCCTGCCGGCGAGTACTTGAAGCGAAATGGAAATTAGGACTTTTCAAAGACCCCTACAAGTACTGTGATGCCAAACGGCGTGCGCACGACATCCTAACGCCTGAGAACCTCAGCGTAGCTCGCCAGGCTGCTGCGGAGTCGTTTGTATTACTGAAGAACGAAGGCAATCTGTTGCCACTAAGCAAATCGGCCACTATCGCTCTTATTGGTCCTCTTGCAGACACACGCAATGAAATCACAGGTCCGTGGAGCGTAGCCCAAGTACCCGACAAATACGCCACCCTGAAAGAAAGCATGGAGCTTGCACTAAAGGGCAAAGGACATGTTATCTACGCGCAAGGCAGCCACATTTACGACGACCCGGCAATGAAGAAATTCAATCCGGGACTGGCCGGCAAGTTCGCTAACGGAGACAGCAAACAACTGCTCAATGAAGCTTTGGAAGCAGCACGGCAGGCTGACGTGGTCGTGGCCGCACTGGGTGAGACAGCAGGGATGTCGGGTGAGGCTGGCTCAAGAGCGAACCTGGAGCTGCCCGACGCCGAGGCTAAACTTCTACGGGCTCTTGTGGCCACGGGTAAGCCTGTGGTACTGCTAAACTTCTCGGGGCGCCCCACCCTGCTTAATTGGGAAAGCGAACACGTGAATGCCATCATGAATGTTTGGTTCGGTGGAACTGAGACGGGAGACGCAATCTGCGATGTGCTCTTCGGCGACCGCCAGCCCGAGGGTAAGCTGACTGTGAGCGTGCCACGCAGCGTAGGGCAGCTTCCTCTCTACTACAACCATCTCAACACGGGCAGACCCGTGGAGGACGGTGACAATACGCTGCATCCCTATTCCACGAGTTACCTCGATGTGCCCAACTCGCCCTTGTATCCATTTGGCTATGGACTCCACTACACAACCTTCGAATACTCACCTGTTGAACTGAGTGCAAAGAGCATGACGGCAGACGGAAGTGTGACGGCCAGCGTCGATGTGACAAACACCGGCAAACGCGACGGCTACGAAACAGTGCAACTCTACATCCGCGACCGCATCGCCAGCATCTCGCGCCCCGTGAAGGAGCTCAAGGGATTCAGCAGAGTGTTCATTAAAAAGGGAGAGAAAGCGCATGTTGAATTCACCATCAGCCGAAAAGAGCTGTCGTTCTATAATTCCGATCTCAAGGAAGTTGTTGAGCCCGGCGAATTCGACATCATGATAGGTGCCAACAGTATGGACGTCAAGAAGGCTGTGCTCAACGTCACAGAATAGGAATTAATGAATCTTTTGCAACTATAAGAACGACCGTCGTACTCCAAGAATGGAGATACGACGGTCGTTACTTACAGAGAGCAGACTAACGAAGCTAATCGAGCGGCTCGGTCTTTATACTTTCCACATTGCCATTTACTGGGTTAAGTACAATATGGGTAGTCATCTTCTTTCCGAACAGCTCTGCACTTAACGACTCCACTCGTCCAAACTGAGCGGCATAAGGCTCAAAGCTCTCCTCGGGCTTCTCTTCTCTGTAGAGCTGTACCTTAATCTTTCCTGGCTGATTGACGTAAAGCCCGATATCCTCCTTATCCTTCTTCTTTTTGTCGTCCATTGCTTCTTTCAAAGGAGGAATGACATGCTCGTCGGTGACACTAATATAATAAGGTATACCCGAGAGGTCGTCGTTATCGGTAATACCGAACTTAGTCGAGAAACGGAACAATAGTTGTCTGTCAACTTCCTTGGTAGGGATGAAAGAGATGTATTGTTCAACAGTGTCTTTCCGCGTTGTGCCCAAGAACGACTCGCGCAATGCTTGCTCCTGAGTCTGGAGCTGGTCGAACATCAGCTGCAATTGAGCTCCATCCTTGGGCATATTGTCAGCCTCACCACGCGAAAGCTGATTCCGGCTGTCACGGATGTCATAGATTTCCTGTGCGATAAGCTCTGCCGTCTTGGCACTGCTGCCGGCATTGACCATATCTTCCGTAAGATAATCCTTCGCATCAGGCCGTACCTGTTTTCGGGCTGGCTTGAATGCGGCGGGCATCACATAAGCAGGTGCCTTGGCATTAACAGCCTTCAGTACGTTATGGTCGTCAAGTTCTGCATTCAATACCGACCGTTTCTTGTCGAAGAGCAGCGTGTAATGCTTTGCAGAGTCAGGCTCACTGAAGAGGGCCAGCTGCTTGCTGATGATGCGGTAGCGAACCGATGGCTCAGTCTGTGCCTTCTCCTTGAGGAAGCGCTCCGCATATATGGCATAGGTACCTGGAGTGAATGTGGTCTTCTCTATGAGTAACGCAAATCGCAAGCCTGTTCGCGGCAGATAGTAGGAAGTGCCTTGGACAGGCGACTGGGCGTTGGCCGTAAGGCAGCCCAGTGCAAGGATAACAGATAGGATGATATGTTTCATGTTCAGTCGTTTAGTCGTTTGAAAGCTTGAGGAAGATAGTCTATGAGGTCGCTTGCCACAAGACTCTCTTTACCGAGATTCTTCGCAGCAAGATCGCCTGCCAGTCCATGAAGGTACATGCCCAACAGACAGGCATCCTTCTGCTCATAGCCTCGGGCCAGCAAGCCCGTGATAATGCCCGTAAGCACATCACCACTTCCTGCCGTTGCCATCCCGCTATTGCCAGTGGAATTGAAAAGTACGTCACCGTCGGGAAGGCACAAAGCACTATAATGTCCTTTGAGGATTACGTAGGCCCTAAGACGCTCAGCCATATCACGGGCTTTGGTGAGACGTTCAAAGCAGCCATTGCTCACATTGCCCGACAGTCGGTCGAACTCTCTTGGATGAGGTGTGAGAATGATGCCCGAAGGCAACTGCTGCATCCAGGCAAGATGATTGGCAAGGATATTCAAAGCATCTGCATCAACGACGACGGGGCATTGCGAACGCCTTATCTGCGCGATGAGTGCTATTGCCGTGGTTTCCTGCTGTCCGAGTCCCGGACCAATGCCGAGTGCGTCAAAATTGTCGGAGTCTACAGCCTCAGTAAAAGCCGTCTCCTCACGGTCCATCTGCAACACTGCCTCAGGAACACTTATCTGCATGATGTCGTAATTACGGCGCGGAGTATGCACCGTGAGCTTACCCACACCCGACCGCAAGCAGGCTCTTGAGGCCAAGACGGCAGCCCCCGACATGCCATAGCTTCCGGCTATAAGGAAAGCATGCCCCATGTCACCCTTATGGGCAAAGTCCGGTCGCGGGCGGAGCCTCGGGCGGAGGTCGCTCTCCTCTACTATTCGGAAAGGAGTCGATGTCTTGGCAATATATTCCTGCGAAAGTCTGATGTCAAGCACTTTGAGCTCTCCTATATAGGGCTGATTGTCGGCCAACAGCATAGCGAGCTTCTTCTGTTGCAAGGTGAGGGTGAGATTGGCCTTCACAATATTCGCACGGACATTATAGGAATTATCCTCCGTCATCAGGCCCGAGGGCAAGTCGATGCTTACTGTCATTGAAGGCGATTGGTTGATATACTTCACCAACGAGGCAAATCCACCCGCTAAAGGCTTGTTGAGTCCAGAGCCAAAGAGCCCGTCCACGACGACAGTATCGGCCGTGAGCACAGGCGGATCGAAATTGAGTTTTATCTCTGTGAATTTCTTGGCATACTTTCCATCTATAAGCCTTTGCTTGTTTGTGGCGCAGTCTTCGGAAAGCTTGTTGTGGATGTTGAAGAGGAACACTTCTACCTTATAGCCATGTCCGGCCAGCAAACGTGCCACAGCAAGTGCGTCACCACCATTGTTTCCTGGTCCTGCGAATACCACTACGGGAGTCTGGTTAGTCCATCTCTCCATAATGGCATGAGCAATAGCTTTGGCAGCACGCTCCATCAGGTCAATGCTTCTGATGGGCTCGTGCTCGATGGTGTATGTGTCGAGTTCGTGTATCTGAGAGGCGGTAAATATCTTCATACCTTGCAAAAATACGAAATTAAAGCTGAATAATGGCCAAAGTCTGCCATTAATTTCGTAATTTTGCACTATTACATCTAAGAACTGCGCTTATGGCCATCATTAAGATAAAGGACAAGACTTTCAAAACTTTCATTCCGGAAGCCGAAATCATGCAACGCGTAGAGGCTGTTGCCAATCGTATCAACAAGGATTTTGAAGGCAAGAACCCCATCTTCCTCTCTGTGCTCAACGGCTCTTTTATATTCTCAGCCGACTTGATGCGTTTCATAACAACGCCTTGCGAGATTACCTTCGTCAAGGTTGCATCCTATCAAGGTACGGGTTCAACGGGGCAAATAAAAGAGCTCATTGGTATCGGAACAAGTCTCAAAGGGCGGGACGTTATCATCCTTGAGGACATCGTCGACACAGGACTCACGATGAAGCACCTCTTGGACAGCCTTCAGAAGCAAGAGCCCGCTTCACTCCACGTATGCACGCTGCTCTCTAAGCCCGGAAGGCTCAAGGTCGACTTGCCCCTTGAGTACGTGGCCATGCAGATTCCTGATGACTTCATAGTCGGCTATGGGCTCGATTACGATCAGCAGGGACGAAATCTCAGAGATATTTACACTATAGTAGAATAAAAAAATGAAGAACATCGTTATTTTCGGCGCTCCCGGTTCAGGGAAAGGCACCCAAAGTGAAAAGATGATTGCTAAGTACGGTTTCGGACACATCTCTACCGGCGACGTGCTTAGGAACGAAATCAAGAATGGTACGGAACTGGGAAAGACAGCCAAGAGCTATATCAACAACGGACAACTGATTCCCGATGAGCTTATGGTGAGCATACTGGCTAAGGTCTACGACAGTTTCGGCAAAGAGCACAAAGGAATTATCTTCGACGGCTTCCCCCGTACAATTCCCCAGGCAGAGGCTCTCAAGAGCATGCTCTCTGAGCGTGGCCATAAAGTAGCTGCCATGATAGAGCTCGACGTCCCCGAGGAAGAGCTGATGAAGCGGCTTGTGCTTCGCGGCAAAGAGAGCGGCAGAAGCGACGACAACGAGGCCACCATCAAGAAGCGCCTTACGGTATACCACAATCAGACTGCACCTCTCATCGATTGGTACGAGAAGGAAGGCATCAGGCATCCTATCAACGGACTGGGCGATGTTGACCACATCTTTGCTGACATCTGCAAAGTAGTGGACAATCTATAACCATTACGAATTGCGAATTAAGAATGAAGAGACATGGATGGCGAAGGATATGTTGCATGAGGTCGCATGATTCATTCTCTTTTCTCTATTGAATCACGACTGCTGCAACCTACAGCTAATTTCTCATCATTCTTAATTCGCAACCCGCCATTCGCAATTCACAACTCATCATTCACAACCATCAACTCTCTATGGAATCCAATTTCGTTGATTACGTCAAGATATACTGCCGGTCAGGTAAAGGTGGAAGAGGCTCCATGCATCTCAGGCATGCAAAATACCAGCCCAATGGAGGTCCCGACGGGGGCGACGGAGGGCACGGTGGAAGCGTATACCTGAGAGGCAACCACAACTATTGGACCTTGCTCCATCTGAAGTATCAGCGTCACATCTTTGCAGAGCACGGTGGTGACGGTGGGCGCGACAAGTGCCACGGTACCGACGGAAAAGATGTCTACATTGACGTCCCCTGCGGCACCGTATGCTACAATGCCGAAACAGGAAAATACATTTGCGATGTGACCTACGACGGACAGGAGGTGCTGCTTCTGAAAGGTGGCCGTGGGGGGCTTGGCAATTTCCAATTCCGCACAGCCACTAACCAGGCACCAAGGTTCGCGCAGCCTGGAGAGCCGATGGAAGAGATGACCATCATCCTGGAGCTAAAGCTGCTCGCCGACGTAGGGTTGGTGGGATTTCCCAACGCAGGCAAATCGACACTGCTTTCTGCTGTGTCAAGTGCCAAACCCAAAATAGCCAACTATCCCTTTACTACATTGGAGCCCTCATTGGGTATCGTGGAATACCGCAACCGGCAGTCGTTCGTCATGGCCGACATTCCGGGAATCATCGAAGGAGCCAGCGAGGGCAAGGGACTGGGATTACGCTTTCTGCGACACATTGAGCGCAACTCTCTGTTGCTCTTCATGATTCCTGCCGATGCCGACGACATACGCCACGAATACGAGGTGCTTTTAGCAGAATTGCGAAACTTCAACTCCGAGATGCTCGACAAACATCGTGTGCTGGCCGTCACCAAGAGTGACCTCATCGACGAAGAGCTTATGACGATGCTCCGCCCTACCCTTCCCGACGACCTTCCCTGCGTGTTCATTTCCGCCGTGACCGGACAGGGGCTGTCCGAACTGAAGGACGTGCTTTGGAAAGAACTCAACAGCGAGAGCAATAAGTTACAGGAGATTACAGCAGAGGACACACTTGTGCACCGTGACAAGAACCTTGCCGACCTTCCCGAGGAGCTGCGCGAAGAAGATGCTCAAGAGGATTTCGAGGATGATGACAGATACAATGATGACAACATCGAAGAGCTGAGCGACTTCGAATATCTTGACGACGATGTCTGACCCGAGCCAACACACAGCAGAACTAAAGAGACCTGAACTTGTATATTTTCCGCTCGGCAACAATGTTACAGCGTTCAGCACCACCCGTCATGGCGGAGTGAGCAAGGGCACTTACGCGGAATTCAACATCAACGCTTTCTGTGGAGACAGTCCGGCCGACATTGTTTCCAACCGGGATTTGCTCTGTCATGAGCTCAGCATCAAGGCCAGCCAGCTTCTCATTCCTCACCAAGTGCACTCCACAGAATGCCGCCGCATAGAAGCCGGATTCTTTAACCGGCCTGAAGACGAGCGAACCGCTCTCCTCGAAGGCGTCGACGCTCTGATTACTGACTATAGAGGAATATGCATAGGAGTATCAACAGCTGACTGCATTCCCATCTTGCTCTATGACCCTAGCCATCACGCCGCAGCAGCCATTCATGCAGGCTGGAGGGGTACGTTGCAGCGCATAGCCGGGCTCACGGTGAAGGCAATGGAGTTGCAATTCGACACGAATCCCCAAACGCTCAAAGCCGTTATCGGACCTGGCATTTCCATGGAAGCCTTCGAAGTGGGCGACGAGGTCTACCAGCTCTTTTCCGAGCATCACTTCGACATGCCTTCTATCTCGCGCCGCTACCCTGTCCTTCACCCCAGGGACGACGAGCAACAACAGAAATGGCATATCGACTTAAAAGGCTGCAATCGCCTCCAGCTTCTCGAGGAAGGCATGGCAACCCAGAACATCCTTGACACGCAGATTTGCACCTATTCCCATCCGGCCGACTTCTTTTCGGCACGACGCCTGGGCATCAGCAGTGGGAGAATCTACACAGGAATCATCTGTAGATAGACGCTTTGCAGTAGCGCAGCAAGCAAGGAAAAAACTTTGACTAGAAATGAAAAAATACATACTAAAAACCATTGTTCTAACCTTCATAGCTGCGAGCACAAGTGCTTACATGCCAGTGAAGAAGCAGTTTTCTGCGGCCGAGCAGCAGCAAATAAGCATTACCACGCCCGGACTCTTCAGCCGTTCCGACGCTTTCTCCATCGACTTCACGACACAGGTTCCAGGTGAATATTACTTTCCTCTTCCTGTGGGGAAGACAAAGCTTCTGCACGACAACACCCTGGAGATAACCACAAAGAAGGGCGATGCCGTCAAAGCTATGTTCGATGGCGACGTGAGGCTTTCGCGCCGGCATGGCGACGAAGGCAACGTCATCGTCCTGCGCCATTCCAACGGACTTGAGACGGTTTACAGCAATAATGCGGAGAACATGGTCAGCGTGGGACAGCACGTGCAGGCCGGGCAGACCATTGCCATCGTGGGAAACGGCAGCGGCGGAAAGGGACTTTGCTACTTTTCAATCATGGTGAACGGCGGGCGCATCAACCCACAGATACTCATCAATCTGAGCTCCCACAGTCTGCGCAAGCAAACCGTTATTTGCCGAAAGGAAGGCAATCTGGTGGATGTCTCGGGCTCTGCCAAGGACAGTGGGAAACGAATGGTAAGCCTCGACCCCGACGAGAACGGCGATCCTTTCGAGGACGACGCAACCTTCCGCCTTGACTTGGAGGAGATAGCCGAGGAACACTGGGCGTATCCGCTGCCAGGAAGTCACGTCATAAGTCCTTTCGGAGGCCGACGGGGACACTCCGGAGTCGACATAAAGACCAAGCCCAACGACGACATACTGGCTGCCTTCGACGGTGTTGTCACCCGTTCCGGTCCCTATTTCGGCTATGGCAATTGCATCGTCATACGCCATGCCTTCGGCTTCGAAACCCTCTACAGCCACCAGTCAAAGAATCTCGTCAAAGTGGGCGACCACGTGAAGGCCGGACAAGTCATCGGCCTCACCGGACGTACCGGGCGCGCCACCACCGAGCACCTTCACTTCGAGACGCATTTCCGAGGACGCAACTTCAATCCTGTCATTCTCTTCGACCACACAAAAAAGTCATTGCAGGCAGCCACGCTCACACTCACGAAAAGCGGGAGCATCAAGAGCACGCAACACCGCTGACATTA
>OMVH01000303.1 GCA_900314365.1 uncultured Prevotella sp.
CACTCTCTGCTTTAATCGAACCTTAGTGGAATTGAAACTTAAATTGCGTAGTGCAGGAATATATAAGAGATAGACGCTTTAATCGAACTTAGTGGAATTGAAACAAGATATTTTTAAGATAATCCTTCATGGCTTGCAAACGCTTTAATCGAACCTTAGTGGAATTGAAACCATACGAGTCGGAACGGGTCGTTGAAATAGGGATGGCTTTAATCGAACCTTAGTGGAATTGAAACTCGGATAGATGCTCTTCACATAAGTAAGCACGGCGCTTTAATCGAACCTTAGTGGAATTGAAACAGCGCAAGATGATATTAAAATCGAAAAAGGGCAAGAGCTTTAATCGAACCTTAGTGGAATTGAAACTCTTCACCTGCGCGCTGCCGTCCATGAGGTTCCTCTGCTTTAATCGAACCTTAGTGGAATTGAAACAGTAGTGAGCGTTAAGATACAGTTTTTCGGGCTTGCTTTAATCGAACCTTAGTGGAATTGAAACAAGGTCGTTTCCAGTTTCGACGGCGAGCGCAAGTAGCTTTAATCGAACCTTAGTGGAATTGAAACATCCAAGCCGCTTGAAGTTATACAGTCTTCACAGTGCTCTAATCGAACCTTAGTGGAATTGAAACTGGCAACCTCAATATAGTCGACATAGTAATACTCCAGATCCGTTACGTCCCGATAAAGACACTGATATCTGTGTGGACTCAAAATGTGGATTTCAAAAAACATTTTTTTGGAAATCAGAAGGTTAGCTAATCCATATCTACAATGTGCGCTATCTCCTCAATGTGGATTTACCGATGGAATGTTGATCACATATTTTGGACAGACAACCGAGCTCAATTGTAGTAAGCCTATGCGAGGTGGAAAGATGTTGCGGCCGAGATTTATGCTGTATTCATTGTTCGGTTGTGGTGTCGAGTACGGGTTGGCGGACAATTCTTCACGTAAGGGCATAAAAAAAGGACTACCGCTGTAGTCCAATCTTTGTTAACCTTAAATCTAATACCATGAAAAACACGTTGCAAAGGTATTGCTTTCTCCCGTATATTACAAATATGTTACTGTAGTTTTTACAATTGCGACCTTTTTGTTGACATACATCAATTGCGGACTTCCGCAGTTGCCGTCTGCAGCTACTATTGCCCGTTCCCGTTGTCCTTTCTTGGCAGCATCACAACACCCTGCTGTTTCATTCCGTCCATCATGATGGTAAGCGGACGGTCGAAGCGCACCTGTCTTACGTGTTCGCTCTCGTCTACGGCTGGCATGGCATCGAGTAAGTCCTTGCGGAGGAATCCTCTCTCACCGGTGGCATCAATAGTGAAATAACCTACTCCTAAGCTGGTGAGGTTTTGGAAGAAGTGGGTTCCTTGGCTGGGGTCTATACGATAGTGCCGCAATTGCAGTTCCACGATGAGTCTCGATGCACTGATGGCCGGCCATTTCACGGGAATTCCCAGCCAAGGGTCGCTGGAGCCCCAACGCCCTGGGCCCACAAGAATGTAGTTGCGCCCTTCGTTGAGGAATTTGTTGTTGAAGGCCTCTATCTCCCGTGCTATAGCAGGATTGTTGGCTGCAGAGAAATGGTCGGTCTTCACGTAGACCACATCCGTCAGGTCGTCGCTGATACCATGTCCTAATGATTGTGCCGAACGTATGAGACACCGCTGGTCAGGAATGGTGGCCACGTTCTCGTCGAGCACCTGCTTACTGTCCACGATAGGCCTTATCTGCAGCAGATAGAAGTTGCCTGTTCGGTCGGGGTTCAGGTTACATGCGAATTCTATCTCTACCGGTCGTCTCATAGCCTCCGTGCCCCGCTGCATGCTCAGTTGCAATATGCCTGGCAGAGGAAAGACTCCTTGCTGCAACACCCCCGCAAAGCTCACGATGCGGCGTCCGCGTTCGTAGACTCCGTCGCGGATGATGTCGTCGTTGGCATCGTAGGTTGACAGTATGTAGCGTAGCGCTCCGTCGACTTCTGCCTTGTTGACTCCGAGTCTAAGAATATTGAACCCGTCGTCTACTTTGAAGTCATTGCCCACGTGGTTCATGTCGAGAGCGTAGAACTGCGTCTGCGTTTCTCGCAGAGCCATTCTCACCTCGCTCATCTGCAGCACCTGGTCAGGATGAAAGGGGGAGACACGCAGCGTCTGCCCGCCGTCAACGATATATTTGCCCAATCCCATCGCCAGAGAGGCTATGCCTTCAGAGGCAGTCTCATTGCCTATGGGGTAATAGTTTATTGAGCGCAACACTCCGCTGAAGGTGGGGTAGAAGAGATTGCCGTGCGTGGTACCCACGACTTCCTGCAGGATTACGGCCATCTTTTCTTGGTCAATGACATTGCTCGTCGCTGTCATATAGGCCTTTGAGTCATGATAGAACACCGATGCGTAGACACCTTTGATGGCACAGGCCAGCATTTGCAGCATAGCATATTTGTCGGGTAGCCACGGTATCATGTAAGTGGAGTATACACCGGCGAAAGGCTGATAGTGGGAGTCCTCAAGCAACGACGACGATCTCACGGCAATGGGACAGCGCGTAGCCTCAAAGAAAGTGAAGAAGTCGGCTATGAGTGAGTCGGGCAGCTGAGCTTTCAGGAAACTATCCAGAATCTCTTCGTCACTGAGGTCGCTGAGGGCTGTCTGGTAGAGGTTGTTCTGTTCCATGAACTGGTCGAAGAGGTCGGTGCAGAGCACCAATGTCTTTGGAATTTGCACGGTAGCCCCCTCGAACTGGTTGAACTCCGGGTGCATCTTGATGACATTGTCCAGAAAAGCCAGTCCGCGTCCCTTTCCGCCGAGAGAGCCCTCCCCGATGCGGGCGAAGTGAGCATAGCGGTCGAACTTCCTGCGGTCGAAGACTGCCACCACACCGATATTCTTCATCTTGCGGTATTGCACGATGGCATCGAAGATAATTTTTCTATGGGCATCCACGTCCTGCAGTTTGTGCCATGTGATGTTCTTCAGGAAGGCCGACACGGGGAAGATGGCGCGTGCCGAGAGCCACCGGCTCATGTGGTTGCGCGAGATGTGGTAGAGCATGGAGTCGTTGGGTATCCTGAAGATGTTGTCCTGCAGCTCCTTGAGCGTGTGTATGCGCATTATCTCAGCGTGCGTCTTCGGATCGCGGAAGATGAAGTCGCCGAAGCCCATGTGCTCTTCGAGCAGATGGCGCAGGTCTACGCTTATCTTCTGTGAGTTTTTGTCGACGAACTTGAAGCCTTCAGCCTCAGCCTTTGCACGGTTGTCGGCTTCCGAGCTCTCCATGATGAGCGGCACGTATTCGTCCTCCTTCCGGATGGCGCGCAGCAACTTCAGTCCCGCTTCGGGGTCCTTCACTCCACCGAGTGGGAAGCGGGCGTCACTGATTACTCCGAGGCAGTTATCCTTATATTTCATGTACGCCTGCATAGCCTCTTCGTAAGTGCGAGCCAGCACCACCTTGGGTCTTCCGCGCATTCTCAGGGTTGCGGCGTGAGGATTGAGAGCCTCATTGGAGAAATTGAGGCTTTGTTCGAGGATGTAGCTGTAGAGATTAGGCAGAATGGAAGAGTAGAAGCGAATACTGTCCTCTACGAGCAGAATCATCTGTACTCCTCCTTCAAGGATGTCGTGTTCCAGGTTCATTCGGTCCTCGATGAGCTTAATGATAGACAGAATGAGATTAGTGTTGCCCAGCCAACAGAACACGTAGTCGAACATGCTCAGGTCCTCATTCTGCATGCGCCGGGTGATACCGTGCGAGAAAGGAGTCAGCACCACACAGTGGATGTGCGGGAACTTAGCCTTAATAGCCCGCGCCACACTGAAAGCATCGTTGTCAGCGTTACCCGGCATACAGATTACGAGGTCGATATTCGAAGTTCGCAACACCTGCGAAGCCTCCTCTATGGTGCTAACCTGCGTAAAGGTTGGTGGGTAGCGAAGTCCGAGAGCCATGTATTCATTGTAGATTTTCTCTTCCACCCGTCCGTCGTCCTCCAACATGAAGGCATCATAGGGGTTTGCCACTATGAGCACGTTGAAGATGCGGCGCATCATCAGATTGACGAAGGTCACGTCGCGGAGGTAGAAGTTGCCCCATTGTTCGCGTATTTTCTCTTCCATTTTCTTCCGTATTTCAGATTGCAAAGATAGTGCAAACGAGGGGAGAGTCAAAGAAAAAGCCCGCTTTTTCTTTGACTATTCCGAGTGCAGCCTATCTTCTTGCCGTCCTGACTTCGTCAATGCGTCTCCCTAAATTATTATGAATGATGCTGTTTATATTCTCATATAGATATGGGTTGACAGACATTCATATTATTTTTGACCAAAACCAGCAAAACCCTTGCTGTG
>OMVH01000120.1 GCA_900314365.1 uncultured Prevotella sp.
GCAGTGGACACACTTTCGCTGTCCTCGCTTGCAGACGGATACAAGCTATTGGAACAGACATTTGCATTACTGCAAGTGTTTTCAAGGTTTGGACCAGATTCTTTTCAACTATATTGTTTCCTTGAGAACGCACGAGCATCCCAAGCGCATAAAGGCATCTTGCCATCCTTGGCTTCTGTATCCGGATAGTTTATGTGGAGCAGCAACTACCCACAGTAAATATCCGCTGCGTCTAAAAAATCGAAGTTTGTCTCTTACAAAATGTCCACTGCAGGGCGCTGCCCTTGTGGCCGTCCGCATCCAGCTAATATAGAAGGGCAATAGATTTTTGTGGAATCGTAGGACGCGGACGGCCACAAGGGCCGCGCCCTGCAGTGGACACACTTTCGCTGTCCTCGCTTGCAGACGGATACAAGCTATTGGAACTGGCATTTGCATCACTGCAAGTGTTTTCATGGTTTGGACCAGATTCTTTTCAACTATGTTTTTTCTCTGGTGACACATGAGCATCTCATGCGCATAAAGATATCTTGTTCAACCCTTGGTTTTTGTATCCGGATAGTTTTATGTGGGGCCGTACCTGTCCACAGGAAATATCCGCTGCGTCTAAAAAATCGAAGTTCGTCTCAGACAAAGAAATGGAAGAAGATGTGCTCTCAAAGAGCTGTCCTACGCGCGCGATCCTATTAATATTCTTCTATATTTCCCTTTTGAGACTCTAAAGCTTTCGGTATTCAATTAACATGTGTTCACATAGACTTGCTATTCTCTTAACAGTACTTCACACTGATGCCGTTCTTTATCTTGACGGAGCAGGGAAAAGGCAGTAATTTTGCAAGTGTCAAAAGGGAACAAGGCAAGGCGCGCGGCCGAACTCTCCGATGACCCTGAATGCAAAGGCTGGCTCCGGAGCAGTCCAAGCAACAGGAAAACATAATATAGAATCTTTTCGAACTATGCCTCATAGCAAGTAAAGGCGTGGAAGCGCCCAGAGGCAAAAAAGAATTATGGCACTGAAATATAAGTTGTATCAGGTTAAGAACAAGACAGCAAAGTGGAACGGCAAGTGGGGAGCCAGAGCTGTGATGACCGGTAAGGCCGACCTCGCCACACTCTCCGAGCGCATTCAGCGCAATTGCACGGTAAAGAGGAGTGATGTCCTCGCAGTCCTCACCGAGTTGGTGGAAGTGATGCGCGACGAGTTGCAGAACTCACACGTAGTGAAGCTTAACGGTCTGGGAACCTTCCGCATCTGCTTGAGCACCAAGCTCGCAGAAACCGAAGAGACCTTCAGCATCACCAAGAATCTCAAGACCACACATGTAAGATTCACGCCCGAAGTTAGCGGACGGGCCCTCAAGGGTGAGCACCACAATCGCATGTTCCTCGATGGACTCAAGATAGAAAAGTGGACCGCAGACGGCAAGGGTTCCTCAGAGACCAAGCCGGCAGACAATCCCGGAACTGGCGCATAAGCCAGTAAACCACAGCGTGTGAACATAACGCTTTGACCAAGGCGCAACCCTCCTGACAGCCACGCCTGCCAGTATGCAAACTGTCGGCAAGGGCTGCGCTAAGGCAAAGCAATTAAGAATCTCTAAAAAGCAGAAGAATGAAGAATAAGGAGACCTGGAAACTCATCATCAACATGATAATCAGTATCCTCACAGCTATTGCCACTACACTCGGAATCTCAAGCTGTATGGCTTAGCGGACTATGAGCAAAAAGAACGCTGGATAAGCAACACAAAGCCCCTGGAACTCCATACAGTTCCAGGGGCTTACGTTGTAGCTGTTGCAATTGAAATATCGGGCTAAAGAGATTTCAGCTCATCGGGCAATGCTGGCATTGCACCTTGCTGCGTACAGACGTAGGCCGACACGCGAACCGCTAAAGCATGAGCCTCCGACACAGGCATGCCTTTGAGAACTGCGGCACAGAAGGACCCAGTGAAAGAATCACCGGCACCGACTGTGTCGGCTACTTCTACTTTAGGCGTAGGTTGAAAGGACTTGTTGCCGGGTGAGAACACGTAACTGCCATTGACTCCGCAGGTGAGCACGAGCATGTCGAGATTATATTTGCCAAGGATAAGCCAGCATTTGTTTTCCATGTCAAGGCCTGGATAGCCAAATAGGCGGCTTACGGTGATGAGCTCTTCATCATTAATCTTCAAGACGTTGCATCGCTTTAGAGACTCCTTGATAACCTCGGGAGTATAGAAGTTCTGACGCAGATTAATGTCAAAGATGCGCAGGCGGTGTCCGTCGTGCGGCATGGCGTCGAGGAACTTGTTGATGGTGGTACGCGAAACTATATTACGCTGAGCAAGAGAGCCCCAGCAGACTGCATCACAATGGCGGGCCACAGACTCGATGTCTGTAGTGAAAGGAATGTTGTCCCAAGCCACATTCTCCTTAATGTCATAGGTGGGTACACCCTGCTGGTCGACCGTAACCTGTACGGTTCCCGTGGCATAAGGTACACGAGGCATGACATAAGAGAGCTGCTTGCGGTCGAACTCCTGCAGAGTCTCATCGCCCAATGCATCTTTGCCAACTGCGCTCACAGCTACCGAGTTGAGACCAAATTGCCCGGCATGGAAAGCAAAATTAGCGGGAGCACCGCCCAATTTCTTACCCTCGGGAAGCACATCCCAAAGTGCTTCGCCCAAGCCCACGACGTAATGCTTATCAGTATTCAGTTCATTCATAATTCAATTATTTAGTGATTTTAGGAACATAAGTGAAAAGATAAACCACACCCACCATCATGACAATGACGGCTCCCAGCTGGGCTCCGACCCAATCGCTGCAAACGCCCATCAGCATGGGGAAGATGGTGCCTCCGAAGAGACCCATTATCATCAGACCGGAAACCTCATTCTGCTTGTCGGGCTCATGAAGCAGAGCCTGAGTGAAAATAAGCGAGAAGACATTGGAATTGCCGAAACCTACCAGGCCAAAGGCTATATCGAGAAGAGTCTCATTGGCTGAGAAGGACATGATAATCATACCCGCAGCCATCATACAGATACTGATGAGGAAGAAGAGACGGTGGCTCATCTTGCGAAGGATGTAGGAACCAGACAGGCAGCCAAGGGTACGGAAAAAGAAATAGACACTTGTGGCATAGGCCGCGTCGTTGAGAGTGAGTCCGGCCCGCTCCATAAGGATTTTAGGGGCTGTGGTGTTGGTGCCGACATCAATGCCGACGTGACACATGATGCCAAGGAAGGAGAGCAACACGAAGGGCTTGCCCAACAATTTGAAGCAATCAGCAAAGCCGGAAGCCTTGTCAGCGGAAGACTCCTTAATTGGAGTGACATAAAGAAGGACGGTGGCAAGGAGTCCCACAACGAGATAGATGGCAAAGAGTACACGCCAACCCAATCCCCAAGAAGGAAGGACAGCAGTGGCTCCCCACATGGCCAGATAGGGAGCGAGGAAGGAGGCGATAGCTTTGATAAACTGCCCGAAAGTGAGTGTACTGGCAAGATGGTCACCACTGACAATGCCGGAGATGAGAGGATTGAGCGATGTCTGCATGATGGCGTTGCCGATGCCTAACAGCGAAAAAGCCAAGAGCATCAAGGGAAAACTTTCGCCAAAGAGCGGAAGTAGCAGAGACACGGCTGTGACTGCTAAAGAAATGAGTACCGTACTCTTTCGTCCTATGCGGTTCATCATCATGCTGGTGGGAACAGAGAAGATAAGGAACCAGAAGAAAACGAGTGAAGGCAGAATGTTGGCCGTAGCGTCATTGAGCCCAAGGTCTTCTTTCACGTAATTGGATGCTGTTCCTACCAGGTCTACAAAACCCATAGCAAAGAAACAGAACATCACGGGGATAAGATAGATTTTCTTGTCACGCATAATTGTTATTTTTAGGTTGTCATTGGTCTTGTCCCGTATCCCCCTTCATTGTAGCCGTCTGGCCGATTAGTCAACGGGATGCAAGGGGGGCTTCCGGCACTTATAACTTTCCACATGAAAGCTGTCCTATGTAGCCGGAAAAGCAACATATAGTTGTTAATGGGTTGGCTTAAACTGTCGAACTTTTCATTTAATGCTACAAAGGTAGCAATCGCTTCTGAAATAGACAAACTTTTGCTGGATACAATCTGCCCCAAAAAACACAACAGGGACAAAAAGGAGAAACTTTTGCTGTAAAACGGTGCCAGACCCGGAGGGAGACAGTGATTTGAATGGGGAGGCTGATTCTTTTTCGTGAATTCCGAAGGCCAGTCCGAACAAATACATTAAATTTGCAACATGAACTGACGCGGTCTGTGCAGCAGACAGACTTGCTGACTCAGAAGCCACCTTTTCATTTTGCACTATGAATTCAACGACCCAATTACTCATCACCGGTTCTATAGCCCTTGCCTTCACAGGTGCTGACGCAAAAATGAGATCAGACCACCCGAACATCATTCTCATCATGTGCGATGACATGGGATACGGCGACCTTGGTTGTTATGGCCAGAAGTTTATCTCCACGCCTCATATCGACACTCTCGCTCAAGAGGGAATGCGTTTCACACAAGCTTATGCGGGGGCACCAGTCAGTGCGCCCTCAAGGGCCTGTCTCATGACGGGGCAGCACACTGGGCACACTTTGGTGCGGGGCAACAAGGAATACTGGCCTGACTCGCCTACTGTAATGTACGGGCACAACAAGGATTATGCCGTAGTGGGACAACAGCCCTACGACCCCGGGCACGTCCTCCTGCCGGAGATTTTCAAGGATAAAGGCTACCGCACGGGTATGTTCGGCAAGTGGGCAGGAGGATATGAGGGCTCGGTGTCAACGCCTGACAAACGCGGCATTGACGATTTTTACGGCTACATCTGTCAGTTTCAGGCTCATCTCTATTATCCTAATTTCCTGAACGAATTTGTGCGTGAGCGTGGTGATACTGCTGTCAGAAGGGTTACTCTCGAACAAAACATACAGCACGACATGTTCGGCAAGGATTACTTCAACCGCAAACAATACTCTGCCGACCTTATCCATCAGAGAGCCTTGCAGTGGTTAGACAAGCAGGACAGGCAACACCCATTCTTAGGTATCTTCACCTACACTCTTCCTCACGCAGAACTGGCCCAGCCTGAAGATTCATTGTTAACGAGCTATGAAAGGCGATTCTTTGTAGACAAAACCTGGGGTGGACAAGAAGGAAGCCGCTATAATCCGGTGGTACACACGCATGCCCAATTTGCTGCTATGATTTCCCGGCTCGACGAATACGTAGGACAAATCATGCGGAAACTGAAAGAGAAAGGCATTGATGACAACACGCTGCTTATCTTCACCAGTGACAACGGCCCTCACGAGGAAGGCGGAGCTGACCCTGCTTTCTTCGGCCGTGATGGCAAACTGAGAGGATTGAAGCGACAGTGCTACGAAGGCGGCATACGTATCCCGTTTATTGTCCGATGGCCGGGCCATGTGAAGGCCGGTACTGTCAACGACCTGCAAATAGCCTTCTACGACCTGATGCCAACCTTCTGCGAACTTATAGGAACAGAAGACTACACGAAGCTTTATCGTAACCGGAACGTGCGTGATTACTTTGACGGAATATCGTTTGGTCCCTCGCTCCTTGGAAAGCCTCAGAAAAAGACACACGATTTCCTCTACTGGGAGTTTTCTGAAACCGACCAGATAGGAGTCAGAATGGGAGATTGGAAGATGGTTGTGGTGAAAGGTACTCCGCGCCTTTACAATCTTGCCACCGACCTGCACGAGGACCACGATGTAGCCGCACAGTATCCTGACATTGTCCGTCAAATGGTAGGAATCATAAAATCACAGCACCAGCCGTCAGAGTACTATAAGGTTACGTTACCATCTATCTAAACATCTTCCACATCAATGAAATTGCGGGAAACATGCTATGTGCACTGTCTCCCGCAATCTCTGCTATACATCAGGAAGCCGACTGTCCACTCCGGACACTTCAAGCCTTTTTATCCAATACGCTGTAAACCGAATTGTTTGACACGAATTCCGGAACGATTTCCTTCATCTTCTTGGCTATCGCCATTGCGTCGAACGAATGGGCTGTCTCTATGAGATCGTCAATCTTCCTTGATACATCCTGATAATTGTATTCCCGCACTTTTGCAATGCGAATCTTGTCGTGGAAACTGGGAAGCGTATTCTCAGCATTCGAAAGGACCTCCTCATAGAGCTTCTCTCCGGGGCGCAAGCCCGTATACTTGATTTCTACATTGGTAGCTCCGCTGAGCAGAATCATCCGGCGAGCCAAATCGGCGATACGCACCGGCTTACCCATATCGAAGACGAATATCTCCCCGCCCTTGCCGTGCGTGCCAGCTTCCAGCACAAGCTTGCATGCCTCAGGGATGAGCATGAAATAGCGGATGATGTTAGGATCGGTTACCGTGAGAGGGCCTCCAGCCTCAATCTGCTGCTTGAAGAGCGGTATCACCGAACCATTGGAACCAAGGACATTGCCAAAGCGCGTGGTTACGAACTGAGTCTGGCCCGTATGGCTGTCTTTTTCCTCCTGATTCAGACTTTGACAGTAGATCTCGCAGATGCGTTTGCTGCAGCCCATGATGTTGGTAGGATTGACGGCCTTGTCGGTGGAAATCATGACAAACTTCTTTACGCCGTACTTCACACTCAGGTCGGCAATAATCTTCGTGCCGGCTACATTGTTGATGATCGCCTCGCTGGGATTGTCCTCCATCATTGGCACATGCTTATAGGCAGCCGCATGAAAGAGATAGTCGGGACGGTAGGTCTTGAAGATGTGCTCCATACGGTCGGCCTGAGTGATGGAGGCTACGATAGTCTCCACCTTCACGTCAGGGAAGTTGTGGGCCATAAAGAGACGAATATCATGTTGGGGCGTCTCTGCCTGGTCGACAAGGATGAGATGGGACGGTCCGAAAGGTGCTATCTGTCTTACCATTTCGGAACCAATACTTCCGGCATCGCCCGTTATCATCACCTTTGTGCCTTTGAGCATCTCGCCAATGGCATCCATGTTGACCTGTATCTGCTCACGCGGCAACAAGTCCTCAACGCTAATCTTCTTCAGGTGTACTTGTGAGAAGTCGTCAGCAGGTTTCCACTCTTTAGCTTCTGAAGCCATGTAGATATGCACTCCTGCTTCTATGAGGATATCCTGAAGCTTCGAGTTGTTGCGGAACCGCTCTGTCTGCAACGGCGACACCAGTACAGCCTGAATCTTCTTCGTGCGTATAATCCGCCTCAGGTCGTCCTCAAGCGTATAGACCTTCACTCCAAGCAAGATGGAATTGCGGAATTGCTCCTCATCTGTGAGGAAGCCCACCAGATAGTAGCCTGATGAGTGCTGGTTGCGGATGCTCTTGCCTATGCCCACACCTCCCTCGCGTATTCCGAAGATGAGGGTCCGCTGTCCTTTGGAGTCATTTATGGCAACATCGTAGACACTTTTCACGAGCACGCGGAAGGCCCACATACAGAGCATGGCGAGCAGGTAGATGAAGATGAGCTGCCGACCTGTAAGATGAATGAGGTGCCAACTGCTTCGGCAGATGCCGTAATGCACGGCGAAGGCTATGATGAAGTTGAGCAACATGGCACAGCCTACCCTTTGCAAATCTACGAACGACGAGTAGCGGATTACACCCGCGTAGGTGCGAAACACCCTGAAACCTATTATACCAAGCAGGGTATAGATAAGCATGGTCTCGCACAAAGGCACAATATTGCCCAGAGTGGAAGCTCCGCGGAAATAAATCCAATAGACGAAGATTCCCGAGAAGAACGTCAACGCCAGATCAATGAGGAGTATGCACCAATACGGCAAAGCTCCTTTGGAGAAATACCAGCGGAAGAAACGCGCAATATATCTCATACGGTCACGATAGCTAATAGATACAGGTTGTGTTAGAGAAGATTTTCCTTGATGGTGGACACAATGTAGTCGACATCCTCATCCGTTACCAGAGGTCCCGAAGGCAGGCACAGCCCCTTCTTAAAGATGCTTTCCGACACACCGTTGACATAAGCAGGCGCATCGTGATAGACGGGCTGCCGGTGCATAGGCTTCCAGACGGGCCGGCTCTCAACGTTAGCCTGGTCGAGGGCTACGCGCAAAGCTTCTACATTGTTATTGGGTTCAAGGTCAGTATGCAGCTCACCCGTAGCGCGCACCACTCCGGCAGCACCGCCGACGGCTCCCTTGACAGCCACCTTATAGGCATTCTCCTCGCCTCGCACTTTCAGACTGGGGTCAAGGGTAATGGTGCTGAGCCAGAAATTCGAAGTTATCTTGTGGCCCTGAGGTGCATGGGCAGGGTCAACGACAGTATCGCCTCCTCCATGGAAGGTGATACCGTCGACCTTGGCAAAGGCCTCTGAATAGAGTTTGGCCACATGCCGGTGATGGGCTATGTGCTCGTCGAGCACCGTGAGCTGCCCACGGCCTATTCCTGCGCAAATATTGCTCAGACGGTAGTTGTAGCCGATGTCCACGTGCTGATAGTAGGGATACGCCTCACGGGCCTGTGTCGCGAAGTACATCACATGGTCCTTCGTAGCCTGGTCGGGGCAGATGAGCGCGCCGCCCCCGCTTGTTGTAATAATCTTGTTGCCATTGAAACTGAGCACTCCGAACTTGCCAAATGTTCCGCACACCTGGTCGTCGTAGCGTGACCCAAGTCCCTCGGCCGCATCCTCAATGAGGGGAATGTCGTATTTCTCTGCTACTTTCAGAATCTCCGCAATCTTTCCCGGCATACCGTAGAGATAGACCACAATGATGGCCTTCGGCTTACGGCCTGTCTTTGCGATGCGGTCGCGTATGGCCTCATCGAGCAACTCGGGGTCCATATTCCAGGTGTCGGGCTCTGAATCTACGAACACAGGAGTAGCTCCCTGATAGGTGACGGGATGGGAACTGGCACAGAAGGTGAAGCTTTGACACATGACTTCGTCGCCGGCTTTCACACCAAGCTCTATGAGGGCCAGGTGAACGGCTGCGGTGCCTGAACACAAGGCCACGACCGTTTTACCCTTCAGACGCTCAAAGCCATTGGGCCACAGCTTGTCAGGGTCCGACGTGCGTGGCTCTGTCCCTTGCGGGGAGCATTTATAGTCTGAACCGTCACTACAGTCCGGTCGGGATATCACAAAGTTTTTGAGTTCCTGCTCAAAGGCATTCACATTGGGACCCAAGGGCACGACCCAATTGGTGTCGAACGCCTCCTGGATGTACTTCATTTCGTTGCCGCTCATGTGAGCAAGGCATAAGAGAATACGTTCCTTCATCCGGTCAGTCATAAAGTTGCACTCCAAGTTTTTATTTTTCTTATCTACAACCTTTTGCCGTAGCAGCCTGCATAGCTGGCAGCTAAGTCAATTTGTTGGCACCATTCTGGCATACCTTCCAATGTGGGGTGCATAGATTACATGAGTTTACCAGTACAGTGTGGCAAAATTACAAAAAAAACTATTCCCAAAGTAATCCGAGCGGATATTTTTTGCAGTCAGGGAGGGGCAGAAAAATAGTTTTTACCAAAAGAAAGAAAATCCTTTACACAAGGCCCTTCGAGCATTAAACGAATAGAATAGAATCAGAGCCAAGCTTGTGTATGTAAGAGCATAAGCTTGTGGCCGACTGCATTGTCGGCTACCTGAGAAAGACAGGCACAGCATTTGAATCACAATAGACGATGGCAAGCAGCATGGTCGCCACGCATTCATTGTCAGTACTTCTTGAACGGTACTCCAGTATCGTCGAAGGAATTACCGCAGTACCATAATGCAATTACCGCAGTACCTTCCATTGGTACTCAGTCGGAAATCATAGCATGCAACTTGTTGGCCTTGTCCAGCAAGGCCACCTTCTCCCCGATTGTCATTTTTTTCATTACGTCAGAAGACTATGGTGAAAATGATTGACAGCAAGGGCACTTTTGGGGGTATCCCTTGAGGGACGCTCCCGTGGCCGCCTGGCTATTGGACTCCTGCCTCACTAAGGAATTTGTTGAACTGATTGGAGTAGCCATTGAAGACATTGATGTCGACTGTGGGATGAATGCCACGCACCCTGCCATCGGGGCTCAGTTGCCAGTAGAGCAGGTGGATACCGGGCTTATACTCTCCATAGCGAGCTATCCATATTCGGTAGTTCTCCTTAATGTCGGGAGCCGAAGGCAGATAGCGGTTGACAAAAATCTGATTGATGTAGAGCACTGGCTTCACTCCGAGCTGCCTCTCCACTATGCGCATCCATGTTCTCACACCGGCGAAAAGCCGTCCCGTTCCCCCCATGCGTTCTATCTGACTGGGCAGAGGCTCGAGGTCGAGCACCGGGGGAAGGTCGCCTTTCTTATATGCGCAGTGCTTGAGGAAGAACCACGCTTGCTGTGCAGCATCCGAACGGGTAGAGAAGAAGTGGTAAGCTCCACGGTGTATGCCGTGAGCCTTAGCCTGGGCGTAGTCGGCAGCGAAATACCGGTTGCGCAGTGAGATGCCTTCCGTAGCTTTCACATAGATAAAAGATACGGGATAGTCCACCTTTCCTCGTACCTTTTTCTTGCTTATAGAGCCGAGACTGGTGATGCGCAATGAGCTCCAGTCGATGCCGTAGTGTTTTTTACCCACATCATGCTGAAAGCGGGAGATATCAATGCCATAGATGCGGTGAGAAGTGTATTCGAGACGTTCGCCGAGGTAACGGTCGTGTTTCCATTCGCCCATGCGCAGCATCTTTCCCGGAACGAGCGAAAAGCCCAGCCCGTCGCGCTCATCTTGACTCCAATAGCCGTCATAGAAACTGCCGTCAGCATCAGCATAGCTGCCGTAGCCTTGTGCCTCCCCGTTGGTATTGAGCTCGCCCGTGTAGACACCGTCGCTGTCAGTCCGCTCGCCGGTTACAAGCTTTCCATCCTTCCAGCGGCCCACAATGCGCCGCCCCAGGCTGTCGGTTGTTGTTCCTCGACCGTCGCGCAGGCCTTTTTTCCACTCACCGGCATAAATCAGTTTTCCACCTACGGAGAGCTGTCCCCATCCTTGCCGCTTGCCGCCAGCCATGCCTCCGATGTAGAGGCTGTCACCGCGACGCACAATCTTTTGTCCCTCGTGACTCATCTTTCCGCAAGAGACTGCCAACAGGGTCAACATAAAAACCAATAGCTTTCTCATAGTTCTGCCTCCTTGCTGAACAGATGCATCACCTTCTTCTTACTCACCATGCGCCCATTGCTCAATATCCCCACAAATCTCCCATGATGGGTGAAGAGCGGAGCGCCCTCACCACTGATGAGCGGCGAGACAGCCACGGAGTCTCGTCGTGAGGGCAACGGAATGAGCGTGGGATGCGCCCAGACAGAGGCGAACCGGGGCTCGTCGATACCGGGATAGCAGGCGGCGAGAAGCTTGCCTGAGAAGAGCGATGTCCAGGGCAGTGGCTTCACAGCGCTCATACCCACAGGCATGGAGTGGCTGACGGTCTGCAGCAGCCGCAGTTTGTAGCTGTCGAGAGCTGCTACCATCGTGGCCTGGGTGCTGTCGCGCTGGTCTTTCCAGTTGTAATAATACAAAGTGTAGGCTGAGCGAAGCCTCACTTTAAGCGGAGCCTTGCCGTTCCATCTCTCAAGTTTAGCCTGCAAGGCGAGGGCGGACTTCAACCGGCTGTCCACTTTGGCGGAATACTCGGCCACACTGCCGAAGCCTTCGTCCTGAACTCCATGCGAATGCAGGAAATAGCGTATCTCAGTACTCTGCAGGCGCAGCCGGTCGACTTCAGTCTTTATGCGGGTCTTCGCGGTCTTGAGAAGGCTTGCAGCTGTAGTGGCAGAAAAGCCTTGCGAGGCATACGGCACTGTGACCACCAGCCTGCCGTTGCACGACGGCACGAGCGCCCAGTGGTCGAGCCAACTGCCCACGCTGTAACTCACCGACCGCGATTGCAGACTGTCGGTAGAGAGACCGGCAAGGAGAGAGTCGTCTTTCAAGGATGTAAAAAAAAGTGTGTCGCTCTTGCCCCAGCGCAACTCATACCATTGCTCTACCTTCACCACTACTGTGGAACGGAGCATCTGGCGGTGCGTGGGAGTGTATCGCCATACGAGCCACACAATAACAAAAAGCGCGCCGAAGCCTGAGAGACAGACTGTCCGATGGCGCGCTACAAAATGGATAAAACGTCTTATCTTGCCCATTGCAGCAGCAATATCACAGAACTTTATTCAATCCTTTGCCACAGGGAGCTCCGGTGTCTCACCGGACTTAGGGTGCAACGTGCCCCATGTACCCCCTGTTAGCCGGCTGCAAATGTAACCAAAATATTCGGATAAAGGCAGAACAAGACGGAAAACTTTTTCCCTCGCTACATCTTCACCATCTTGCCCATAAGGAGTATGGCTCCCGTACTGTTCTCGCGAATCATATAGATGAACGGGTGGTCGACACGAATCACCTTATCCGGCTTAGGAGCATCCAACGCGGACCAATATTGCAAGTCCCCCCTCGTCGTTGCGGAAGCCTCTCCACCTTCCTCGTCAATCTTCACCTTACAAGCCTGATCGATGGAATTAAGGACGCTTCCCGGATAAATGAGTGGCAGTAACGCTCTGTCAGTATCGAAAACATCGTGTACCCCCATCTTTTTCAAAACTTCTTTTCCCTCGGCCTTTGATTGAAATTCAAATTTGGGCAATACTATCAGGGTCTTGTATTCTTTGAAATCACGCTCTGAAGGCAAGCCGTAGGACTTGAGCAAGGCTATACTTTCATTGAGAGAGCGGTCTGTGGGCAGTATCACATCGAAACTGAAAGCACCGTTGCCAAAAGGCAGTTTCACATAAGTGTAGGCACTATTGGAGCACGACTTCAGGTTGGTTGTCTGACCCATCATGTCCACTTCACTGGTACTGCCGTCAGCGTTGTTGAATGAACCTTTAGACGTCAGCTCCTTCTGGAACTTATGCGTCCACTCACTCTTAAAGTAGAGCACATTGACAACAAGTGCCCAAGCGCTTGAGACCTCGAGTTTATTCAAAGCCTTAGGGACAAGCCCGTTGGTCTTCTGATTGAAATAGTCATTAATGGTGTCGGTAGATTCTTTTGACGTGAGCGACGCACTGGCTACTTCCCCATCATACCATTCTTTGATGAGTGCAGCATAATCAGCATTGAAGCGCCGGGTCCACAAACCGTTTGCTATACATAAGGTTGTATTCGGGTCAGAAGTGCCGAGCGACTTCCACATCTTCTGGTTGTAGGCATTCACGTCCTTGAGCTCCCTGTTATTGAAGCCCAGTACGTTCAAAATCTCAGAAAGTGTATTTCCACTGGCTCCGTTGGCAAGCATCGATAGTGAAATCTGCATGCTGTAAGGAGCCACAAGGGTGTTCCCGGGGTTAAGGCCGAAGGCCTCGAAAGCGTATTTAAGGGAAAAGTCGTTGACGGTTGTGCTTACCTGAGCTTCAGCTCCGCTCAACTGAATGGCCTTGTAAGTCATCTTTCCGCCATCACCCAAATCATCACTGCTGCATGATGCCAAGACTAAGGGCAACATAGCCGCCCCTAAAAAAATGAAGCTAATAATAGCTCTCCGTACGCGGCAGTAATTCCAGTTTATCTTTCCTCTTTCCATAAAACTAATCTTTAGCTTTTGCACCACTATCATTTAGGTTTTCGCAATGGTCAAGGCAACGGAGCATTGTCTGACACCAGTGATATAAGTATATTGCCAGCCTCAGGGTGCTACGGAAGCGGACAGTACTTTATGCCACAGCACAAAGTTACAATAATATTCAGAGGGAAACAACTATTTCATCGTTTTTTATCTACACTCATATATTATTTACTTTCGCTGTTTTAGCTCCCCTTCGATAGGTTGAGATCGTCCTCCCCGCAGCTAATGCACAATCATCCTTCTTATGTAGAAACTAATAGCCTCCACGCAACCGAACTTAAACATATCAGCCAACTAAAAAAGTAATCAAATGAAGCATTGAGGATGTGTGTTGAGAAAATAGAAGGAAATCAGATGGATTCATCAGACGCCTACACATTGATTGTGGCTTATCGGACGACTATCCCATGCGATGGCAGGTGCCATTCGTTAAGGTCTAACTTTTTCTCTATCAAATTCTTGCTTTTGTGAAAGAAAAGAACTATTTTTGCATATACGATAAAACAGGACAAGATGAACAAGGAATTAAAGCTCATACCCTACGGTATCTCTAACTTCAAGCAAATAAGACAGGAGAATAAATATTTGGTTGACAAGACCATGTATTTCGAGAAAATGGAGTTGGCTGGCAACTTCCTCTTCCTCGTGCGCCCGCGCCGCTTTGGCAAGAGCCTCTTCCTGAACATGCTTGAGGCTTATTATGATATCAACGAGAAAGACCATTTCG
>OMVH01000090.1 GCA_900314365.1 uncultured Prevotella sp.
CTTTGTGGGGTAAGGGGGACTTATATGCCAAATAATGCCCATTATGGGGATTTGAGGCGATTCTGGCTACAAATTGCACAAAGAGATGAAATTTAAAGCCAAAACTGGCATTATCGACTCTTCTTGCGGATTTTAGGATATTCTGATTCCCTGTTTGCGGACGGCCACAAGGGCCGCACCCTGCAGTGGACATTGGGGGCACCGTGGACAGAATTATACGTAAGCTGTTTGCGGACGGCCACAAGGGCCGCACCCTGCAGTGGATATTGGGGGGCACCGTGGACAAGATTACACGCAAGCTGTTCGCGGACGGCCACAAGGGACGCACCTTGCAGTGGACAATTCTATCTTTGTTTAACCTGCGGAATCCCCCACTAATTCTAATTATCCACGAAAAACACAAGGAAACTGCAAATAAAATTGGAGGTGAAATAGGAAATGTGTATTTTTGCGACACAGTGTTAATTCACAAACAACTAATCGAAAATAACTACTACAATGACGTTCCCTCCCTACTCCTCACGCAAGAAAATGCGTTTCGACAATTTTGACTACAAAGCCCAAGGCTGCTACTTCATTACCGTTGTTACGTTCAACAGAACTTGTTATTGGGGCTATATCGAAGATGAGGAAATGGTAATGAACGATTCGGGAAGAATGATAGAACAGCAATATTTCACGATAGAAGACAGGTTTCCGCAAGTTAGTTGCATGGATTACGTAGTGATGCCCAATCACTTCCATTGTATCCTATACCTCAATAGAGAGAATAAC
The DNA here is from genome assembly GCA_900314365.1 of uncultured Prevotella sp. GTDB lineage: Bacteria > Bacteroidota > Bacteroidia > Bacteroidales > Bacteroidaceae > Prevotella. Next base: position 775 of record OMVH01000090.1, read on the forward strand.
AACAGCATCCCCAAAGTAATGAATTACTTTAAGTCGATAACAACTGAAGAATATATCAAAGGTGTGAAACAAAAGGGATGGACACGCTTTGACAGACATCTGTGGCAAAGAAATTACTGGGACGACATTATTTGGAACAGCAGGCAATTTGAGTATATACAAAATTACATTGCATTAAACCCAAGCAGATGGAATAAGGACAATATCAATCAACACCACGATAACGACGTCGACCATATATTGAGCCACCTCAAGCAATTACGATAACCTCGTCTAGTCCCAAATATCCTCTGCAGGGCGCGACCCTTGTGGCCGTCCGCATTCAAAGGACAAGTCGAGAATATAATTTTAGTCCAAGAAATGTCCACTGCAGGGCGCGGCCCTCGTGGCCGTCCGCATTCAAAGGACAAGTCGAAGGATGAGGTTCATATTCTGATTCCCTGTTCTCGGACGGCCACAAGGGCCGCGCCCTGCAGTGGACATTGGGGGGCACCGTGGACAATATTATGCGCAAGCTGTTCGCGGACGGCCACAAGGGCCGCACCCTGCAGTGGACATTGGGGGCACCGTAGACAAGATTATACGTAAGCAGTTCGCGGACGGTCACAAGGGCCGCACCCTGCAGTGGACGATACTATCTACTTGTAAACAAACGGAAACGTCTGTTGAGAAAAGTTATAAATGGCCTATGCGGAAAGTTCAATGTCCGAAAAAGTCATTACCTTTGCTGCGTATTTCAGGACATGAGGCTGGGCTAAACTTCGTAGAAAGCCACATGGAGAGCCTCTCTACAGAAAGTAAGACACGTTATGAACAAGGCAAAAATCAAGCAGTTACTTAGCTTGCTCATCGTTTTTCTCATGATTATCGCCGTATCTATCAGGCGCGACGGCAAATGGTTAGGTCACAGCATCCGCCCCGTGGAGAAAACAGAGGTGGACTCTGTGAGCACCGTCAGACAAGGCACCGACGCGGGAACTATCATCATCAACACCACCCATCTTGGCAAGGACATCATCGGCTACGGTGGTCCAGTCCCCCTTGAAATCACCATCAAGGACGGTGTCATCGCCGACATCAAAGCCCTTGAGAACTCAGAGTCACCCGAATTCTTCAGCGAGGCCAGCACGTTGCTGAGCAAGTGGAAAGGTAAAACTCCGGCCGCGGCTGCCGCCTTAAAGGTCGATGCTGTCACAGGAGCCACCTTCTCCTCGAAAGCCATCATCGGGAACATGCAGCGCGCACTGGCTTTGGCCCAGAGCAAGGCAGCGCAACCTCAACATTGGTACAGCAAGTTCGACCCGAGTGCAAAGACCCTCATCGGAATTCTTGTAGCACTCATGGCTGCCCTCATACCATTGTTCTACCACAATCGCACTTACCGCACCGTGCAGCAAGTGCTCAACGTGGCTGTGCTTGGCTTCTAGTGCGGCAGCTGTGTCTCCTACGCATCAATAGTCTCGTTCATGTCGAACGGTCTGAGTGCAATGGCCTTCCCCGTGGCCACCCTTCTGCTCATTGTGGCCTTCGTTTATCCGCTCTTCGGCAAAAAGTCCTACTATTGCACGAATGTCTGCCCCTACGGCTCGCTTCAAGAGCTTGCAGACAAATGCGTGCCCTACAAACTGAAGATGAAGCCCGCCACAGTGAAGCATCTCGACAAGTTCCGCGAGGCTGTCTGGGCTATGCTCATGCTGTGTCTGTGGACGGGAGTCTGGTTTGGATGGGTGGACTACGAGCCTTTCTCGGCCTTCATCCTCCAGTCGGCCTCGTGGATTGTCGTGGTCATAGCAGCCGTCTTCGTGGTGCTCTCCGCCGTAGTACCACGCCCCTACTGTCGCTTTGTCTGCCCCATGGGTACATTGTTTAAGATAAGTCAATCAAGCAAATAACATCATTATGAGTTCAAAGTTCATCATCATCCTGCTCTTGCTGGCCCTCGTCTTCGCAGGCGGCAAGCTCTACCTCAGTACGCAGGGCCGAAATACAGATTCTACAGACGCTGAAGCCGTTCTGAATAACATCCTCACGCGTTCGAGCATAAGGGCCTACGAGGCCAAGCCGGTAGAGAAGGAGAAGATTGAAAAGCTGCTTCGTGCGGGCATGGCAGCCCCCTCGGCAGCCGACAAGCGCCCCTGGCACTTTGTGGTCGTCACCGACAAACAGCTTCTCAACGGCATCGCCGCCGCCTCCCCCTATGCCAAGCCTGCAGGACAGGCACCAATGGCCATCGTCGTCTGCGGAGATACCGACAAGACACTTCCGGGCGAGGGTACCGACTACTGGATTCAAGACTGCTCGGCAGCCTCTGAAAACATTCTGCTCGAGGCTCACGCTTTAGGGCTTGGTGCCGTGTGGACTGGATTCTATCCCATGAAGGAAAGATGCGACGCACTGGCCAAAGTGCTCAACCTTCCTGACAACCTCACACCTCTGAACGCCATCATCATAGGCTATCCAAAGTCTACAGCGAAGCCTAAAGATAAATGGGACGAGGGAAACATCACCTACGACAAGTTCTAAGACAAGCCTCCACGCCCCATCCTTCCTGCCTGCAACCGGCCACACTGTCACGTTGCAGGCATTTTTTTTGCTATGTCTGTCAGGTTGCCTATTGTCAACCTGTCTAGGAAAAAAGAGGCTCACCCGATAAATCCTGTGGCTTGGTTCTTAGTTTCATAACCAAAACCATGAAAAACCTCCCGACTTCGTCAATGCGTCACCCTAAATTATAATGAATGATGCTGTTAATATTCTTATATAGGTAAGGGTTGACAGACCTTCATATTATTTTTGACCAAAACCAGCAAAACACTTGCTGTGATGCAATGGCTGCGCCCTTTGT
>OMVH01000176.1 GCA_900314365.1 uncultured Prevotella sp.
GTTTTGCTGGTTTTGGTCAAAAATAATATGAATGTCTGTCAACCCTTACCTATATGAGAATATTAACAGCATCATTCATTATAATTTAGGGTGACGCATTGACGAAGTCTGGGGATAGTGACCGGGCCTCACCGTCTTTTTTATTCAATGGCAGAGCCTCACATAAAAAGCCCGGCCTGCAGTCAGATGCAAGTCGGGCTTTCGGTTATATGAAAGGGGCTGTTGGTTCTTGGTTACTCAGCCATGAGCTTGAGCATGGTGGTCTTACCGCCCTGGCGCATCACCTTGAGCACCATGACGCCCGGTTGCAGGCTCACCGTGAGCCGATTGACTCCGGCGGCATTCACCCTGTTGACAAGCAATCCGTTGGCACCGTAGACCTCGACACCTGTAATGTCATTGTGGTCGCTCACCACGGTAGCCTTATCGCGGGCTGTGGTTACAAATACGCCCGGCTTGTCGCTGATGCTCTTCACTGCGGTGGTCTCACCCATGCGGGAGAGGTAGAAGCGGCCTATGCTCGAACCTTCCATGTAGATGGTCGGAGTCTCACCGGGAGCGTAGCGGTTGCCCGTCAGTCTGTCGTAGAGCATCCAGCCGTTGGCATCAGCTGCTCCTTCGGCATTGAAGCTGAGCCTTACAGAGTCAGCATGAGCCAGACTGAAGCCTAACTCCACGACGTCGCTGTCTATCGGACGGATGTCGTAAGCTCTGCCTTCGGCGATGCTGAACACTGCGAGTGCAGGCTTGTAGTCCTCGTCCATGAGCGTGGCGGCCTTGGCATTGCTTCCTTCAAGGAGTACGGTGCCTGAGGTGTGAGCGTCGTTGGAAGCTGTTACGCGAAGCATGCCTAAGGCGTTGGCATTCGTGCCCATAGCAGCCTTGGCTTCGGTAGGCTCGGCGGTCTTCACGCCGGGCTGATTGCCGAACATGCTATTATCGTAGTTCACCTGCAGCTGGGTGGCTTTCTTGTCGGTAGTCTCCACGAAGAAGGCTGCCGTAGGCATCACGTACTTGTCGGCGTCGGTGAGCTTCACAGAACTCACGAGGTCGCCGTCTACATTGATAACAGAGAAGGCCTCGTTTTGCTTGTAGAGCTTGATGCCGCTGATAACCTTCTTGTTCTCTTCATTATCGAGGAACTTGGCCACATCAAGGTGACTCATGGTCGGGTTGGCCACAAGGAAGATGCCGTCGCCGTTCGACTTGCTGTCATTGGTGTAGTTGAGCACAAGCGGTTCGCCAGTGTTTGTCCAATACTGTGAGCTCCACAGCTTGTTGGAAGTACTTTCATCGTGAGCCACATCAACGGTTCCGGCTTCATCGCCCAATGCACTGTAATAGTGGTAGGAACGGGTTCCGGCCTTCGGCAGATGGAGCGTGTAGCTCTTGTCGTTAAGAGTGTTGTCGTCGGCCATCAGCGAGAAGCAGAGCGGTGCGGTCTGACTCTTCATCGTGGCGTAGTCCTGATTGAGGCTGTTGAAGGCGTGGCTCCACGTGGCTTTGGAGATGAGAGTCACGTCGCCCAATGACGACTTGTTGTCTGTGAAGTTGCCTTTTACGCTCGACTTCCAAATACGCTGGTAGACAAGCGGGGTGGTGCGGACAGTGAAGTTGTCAGGGTCTGAGGTGTTGTCCAAATCCTTGAAGTAGTTCTCGGGCTTCACCTCGGAGGCATAGAAGTCGCCACTGAAGACCTGGGCCAGCGGGGCCGACCACAGAGTAGCCATGCCATTGGTGAGCTGCATGTCCACCCAGGCTTTGTTGTAGTTGAGGCGATACACGTTCTCCACAGCTGCACCAGGCTCGAAGTGGATACCGTTGCAGGAGTTGTCGTAAGTATCTTTGGTGTCGATGGCCTGCAGCACGGGATAGACTTTGGCCTTAGTGGGAATCACCACGTCGGTGCAATGGTAGGGCGAGCCTTCAATCCAGTTGCTCCAAGTATTCCAGTCGGTGCTCTTTGTCTCAGGATTCCAGTGGGTGAGGGTAGGATGCACCACGTAGTCGATGGTGCCGTCCTGTTTGACGCCGCTCTCTTCAGAGGCCTTCTCCTGCATGACGCGCGCCGTGTACATACCCGACTTGGTTGTCGTGACGGTGAACTCATAGGTTGAACTGCCGTCGTTGTTGTTGGTTGTCTTTGTAGCAGTCAACTTGTCATCGCTTTGGTCAGAGGCCTCCACGTAGTAGTTCAATCCGGTCTTCCCCTTGAAGGAGAAGGTGATGTCAGTGCCCTTGCAGGCATGTGGGTTGTTCGCATCTGTGATGTCGCCGTTGCAGGAATCGTCGTCCTTGCAGTCGGGCACACCATCACCGTCGATGTCGCTCTGAAGCAGGATGCCGTAAATCTTTTGCACATCGGCAGCCTTGAGTACTCCGGCGATGGTGATGACCACCTCATCGTACTGCTTCTTCGGGTTCCATACGTAGATGTTATTGTTCTTCGTCGTAATCACATCGGCACCAATGACGTTCCAGTCGGTCTTGGTATCGCCGGTAGCCACGCCGTCGAGATAGGTCTCCACCTTCATCCACTTGCCTACGCCTACGCCTAAGGGGTCGAAGCCCTTGCCATCAGATTTATCTCCGAAGATGCTCTCGTAGTTGTTGTTGTCCATGACGATGGCAAGCTGTTGACGGTAGTCGGCACGTCGTCCGAGCTTCACTGCAATTTTGGTACCTCCGCCTATCTGTGCCACATTGCCAAGCGTGACACCCGTGGAGAGGTCATTGTCGATGAGATAAGACAGATTGCCTATGCCGCCTGCCACTGTCACGGTATTGAAGTTGCCCGTGAGGTTACCATCGATGCTGGCTCCGCTTGCGTGCGACTGGTCGGTGGGGGACGACGGAATGGGCGCGGAGATGAGTGTCGGGTCGCATCCGAGCGGGTCGTCACATTTGTCAATGTCGTCTCCTGCCTCATAGAAGGGGTAGAAGAAGTCTTGCTCGGAAGCATTCACTCCTAAAACTCCATCGTGATAGAGAGCCATCTGATCGAAGTCGATACCCTGGGGCACGATGGTGGCAAACTCCATCTTCTGCAGTTTGTCGGAGCCTGCTATATCGAGGTTGAGCACGTTGGCCTGCTTAAGGGTTGAGCTGTACACCTTTTTTCCAGCTTTATAGAACTCCATGCTGTAGCCGTTGAGCAGGTTCACGTTGAGACCTGTACCCTTCGACTGTACCACGAAGCCCATCTTCAGCGGCTTGTAAGATTCCACGCCCAGAGCCTTGCGGAAGGTCTCAGCTTTGTCTTTTGTCTGGATAGCAACCACACCAACATGACCGGCAACCTGCAATCCTGCGATATACTTGGCATAGGTATCTTTGTTGCCGTCGAGCAAGTTCCCTTCGCCATCATCGAACTTTGACCCAGAGATGAGGGCTCCTGTCATGCCAGGCATTTCTTTAGAGATTTCGATGCCATTGGCACGAGTGGATATCACGTTCTCACACTGTACGGGATTACTGCTCTGTCCTTGGTTCTTCACCACGGTTACATCGTCGTAGCAACCGTCATCGGCAGTAGCGCGGAAGACATATTTGGTGCCCGCTTTGTCGTTCATTCCGGTAACGTGACCGTCCTTGTCCACCGAGGCACCGCCTTCGATGCACCTCCAGGTTACGGGAATCGTGTTGTTATGATAGAGTTGAAGCGAGGTCTGGTCCTCGCAGATGTTCATATCAGGGGTGGGATCAATAGCGCAATGATGCTCTATATCAGGAGCTGGAGTCACAAAAGCATAATTGAATACCGTAGCCCCCAGGTCGAGCTTGATGCCCAGAAATTGGATAGAGACACTGGAGAACGGCTTGGTGGTAATAAAGGAGAAGTTGACCGTACCACCCGTGGCAACATTCAATTTGAGAATATTTTGGTCCACCTGATAACTTTCCATCACCTTACCAGCCTTGTCGTATGTCTTAATATAGATGCCTCCACCAAACAAGTCAAGGTCAAACACTGAAAACGAGCTTCCTTTGAAGCCCACAACAGTCCCTGCGCTGAAAGGTTCTCCTTCCTTAACGAAGGTCTGTACCCTGACCGGAATGGAGCTTCCTAAATTGAGAAGAACCACTGCAGGCACATCATCCGTTAAGTTAGCATTCACCAAATTAGCTCTTCCGTCAACGTCCTTGTCCTTTGTCAAGCCATAATCCGTACAATAATCGTCGAAGTCTTTCATCGTGTTGGTCACCGTACCCGTCTTGTCTTTGTTGGTCAGCGTGTAGGATGTCACCTCCCCTACGTATGCATAGTGGACATCGATGGCAGCTATCAGGTTTACGGATACGCCCGTATTGACGAGCCTTACCTCATCGAATTCATCCGGAGCCACAGCCTGTATGTTGCAAGTGGCATTCTTGGAACCGGGTAAGGATCCCACGGAAAGACTCACCCCATTGAAGGAGCTGCCAGAAGTTGCGTAAACAGAACCCACCTTCACACCCTCGCAAAAGAACTCTAAGGTGAATTTCTTAATCAGCTCGACGCTCAATACACCAGTGCCACCTTCCTGCGCGATGCAGAACCCTGCCACAGTACCGGCTGCATAATGGTGTGTCAAGTCGCGTATGCTCGTTAAAGGTGTAGCGACCAAACCGGCTCCGACACCGTTCACGAAGGCGGTGTAGTCAGAAAGGTCGTTGTTGGTCATGTTGCCTAAGTTCTTAGGCCATGAGGCCACACCCACTGTGTTGTAGATGTCATTGGCTACGCAGTTGCGTCCCACGAGGGCGCGGCAATGTGGAAAGGCATACACCAAATCCTTGTGGGCTGTGATCTCCGATTGGATGCCTGCCTCATTCGCCTTGCTCTTCTCGTAGAGCAGCGTCTTATGGACATCATAGTAATGTTTCCCCGACAGGTCTGCCTTGTCGGCCCAGGCCTGCACAGCGCAGAGCATGACAAGCGTCAGGGCCAGCGTAATGATTCGTCTCATATCTTGTTTCTCCTTTCTTTATTATTCAAAGAGGTTGCCCTCGTTGACGGGGTTCTTGTCGTTGCTGCCTCCTACATATTCTGAGGCGGGACCCGATATCTGTCCGTGGTTCTTAGTCCAGTCATCGTGCAACTGGTCGCCGTCGTACTGCCAGACATCCTGGTCCGTAACCTTGATTCTCCCGGGACTGCCTGCTAAAATGTTCAGCTTTCCCACTTCGATGAGGGTTGATTGTGGAGCGATATATATCTTTTTCATCTTATCATTATCTTTTTACCGTTGGTGATGTAAATGCCATGCTGGGGATGGCTCACGGGGCGACCCTGAAGGTCGTAGTAGCGCGAAGTCGATGTCGGTTCGGTGCTGACATTGCTGATTCCGGTGGTCTCGTCGTCGAAGCTGAAGCTGAAGGTCTTGCCTTGGGCCACTTGCTTCTTCGACTGCTCGGTGGCCACTATGTAGCAGCGGTTAGCCATGAGGAAATTGTCGCAGGGATGGCCTAAGGCAAGTTCTCTGTCGGTGAGGTCCTGATTGGTTTCCGAGAATACGTAGATGCCCTTGCGATAATAGGGTGATTTATCGTCGTCGCTGAGTACGAAGTCTTCGCCTTCAGCCACTCCCTTGAGTATGTCGTCGCCAATGTCGGAGCGGTAGTCGGTGGCAGGATTGATGGCGAATTCAATCTCCTTGTAGTCATCCGTGTTCGGAGCCAGAACCATGGCACCGTGGTTGGCAGGCAGCGAGTTGGTGGAAAGGAAGCGTATGCCGCTGTAGTCGCTGACCCATTTGGCCATGTAGAGTTTCACCCCTGGAGTGCTGATGGTGACATCGAAGGGGAACCACAGTGTCACGTAGCGATAGTCTTTGTAGAAACCTGTAGCCGTTTTGCTGTTCACGGCGCGGGCCTGGATGAAGCGGGCGCGGTGGAAGCTCCAGTTGTAAGCATCGTTGGGCATGGAAGTGCCGTCGCTGGTCTGATAGACGAGTGCGGCCTGATTGAGCTTGGGCACTTCTGTCGATGTGGGCTGTCCGTTGTCGTCGGTATCGGCAATGTCGAGGTAGCCCAACGGTACCTCTGTGGTCGATGACTTGCTACGATCGAGCAGCATTAGTGCGTAGATACCGTTGTCGTTGTTCTTGTCCTTTGGAACAAGGTAGAAGAGAGCCCGCTCGGATGTCTTGGCGGTCTTGTCGAGGAGCGGCATGATATGCGTGTCGCCTGTGGAATTACCGATATACTTCCCGCTGTTCACATTCTGAATGTAGTACAGACTGTGGCTGAAGGTGCTCACGATGCCGATAGGCTGGTTGTTGCCTTCGTCCTTACCGGCAAAAGCAAGCGTCACGTGCCAGATGTTGGCGGCGGTGCAGTGGTCCTTGGAATTAGAGAAGATGTCGGCCTTGGAGATGGTGGTTTGCTTCACCCCGTCGAACTGGCCTAAGGCAGCCTTATCCACGTCGGTGAGAAAGCCGCCCACGTTGTCCTCGTCCTTGGCGTCGCCGGCATCGATGAGCTTGATGCGCTTGCCGTTGTTTTCAATGCGGAAGTACCAGTTCTCTACGTTGCGGATGTCGGTACTGCTCACGTTCAGGTATTGCAGCTTGTCGTCGTAAGGACTGTTCACGACCACCCACTCGTTGTCGAGCTTGGCCAGGTCTTCATTGGAGGAATGGTCGCTGTAGCTCACGTTGCCTTCGTTGTCTACACAGAGATACTGCCCCTTGCTGTTTTTAAGGCGGTAGTCATTCTTGTGGCCGTTGTTGGCGTAAGCAAGGTCGAGGGTGACGGCATCGCCGTGGTAGCTGCTCATGAACTCACGAGTGGCACCGGTCGTAGGCTGGGCGAACATCACGCTGCTTGTGGTAATCTTGTCGGCAGAGTGCAGGGCGCCCTTGTTGTCTATCCAAAGGAAACGGTGGTAGCGGCGCGAGGCAAGCACGTAGTTCCGATAGGTGTCGGTAGCCGAGTTTGCCACGTTTCTGTCTTCGACAGCATGCTCCGAAGAGACATATTCTACGAGCTCTTTCCAGTCGCTTGCCGCAGGTTTTGTGACCTCGTCTCCCGTATAGCCACTATTTTTGGCCAAGGAGTAGAGTTGCTTGTAGGTGTAGAACTGGAAGGTGGGCAGCTGATAATAGTTGGTTAACCCATGCTTGCCCAAGTCGACTTTATCTTCTTCGGTCGAGCAAAGATAATAGGTTTCACCGTCTTTATAGGCATAAAGACAATGCGTAGGCGTAGTAGCAACGTTGGAATTGGAGCTGATGAGATAGCCGTTGCTGTTGTAGGGATTCGAGGCAACATACCATGTGGCACCTGTTGCTGAGGTCTCGCCACGGTAGGTACTCGAAGTGGCTTCGTCGGTCAGACTGCCTTGACGTCCCTTATTGTAGAGAGTCCAAGAGGCCTCCCCCACAGCATTGAACTGCCAAAGGTAGTAGCTGCTTTCGTCGTTCTTTTCGCTCATCGTGCCGAAGTAGGCAGCGTGTGAGCCTACTTTGTCGCTGCTAACCCTCAAGTGGCAGATCCTCCAGGGGTGGATCTTGTCGCTGACACAAAGAAAAACCTCGAAAACAGGCTGACGTGGTGACTCTCCTAATTTTCACCGCGTTAGCCTGTTTTTACGGTTTTTCTTGCTGTGATGCAAGCCTTAGGCAC
>OMVH01000185.1 GCA_900314365.1 uncultured Prevotella sp.
TGGAAGTTAGCTACGCTCTCGTGCATCTTCGAAGCACGAGAGCGAGAAGGGGAAGAAGTGTGCAGCCCCCAGGCTCGCTTCGCTCGGCTGGGGCTTATTTGCATCTCTACCGAGATGCTCCCAACCTCTCCGAGGCCGTCGCCTCCTGCCCTATATGTCGTTATTCAACTTCTTCGAGTTATAGTTATAACGCCTTTTCCAAGCCATAATAAAACGTCGAAAAGGGTTGACCTGCAAAGGGATATTTACTTTCGAAACTTGAGTTTTTTCCTTCGTCATACTTCGCTCAGGGCTTATAAAGCAGATAGGGCTGGCGCTGACGTTTGAATCGCTCCACATCTTTCTTCCACATTGCCTTTATCTCATCAGCCTCCTTGCCCCCTTCGATCATCTTCCTCACATAGTCCACCCCGATAAGCTTCTCAAAGAAGGGAGTAAAGAACCGGTCGCCTATTCCCATACGTCGATAAGCATCAATAAGATAGCTCAGATCCAATCCCTTACTGCAAATCTCAGCATCCGACATCTTGCTCAGGTCGACTCCACGACATTCCTGCCCCATCAATGGTGGATGCTTGGCACCGGGCCTGCTGCGAGGAGTGAAGATGCAGTTACCGCCCTTCATCCGAGGATGACCGTAGAGCAGGAACGGTTTGTCCGTGCCACGTCCAAGACTTATCACGGTGCCTTCGAAATAGCACATGGAAGGATAAAGGTACACAGCCTTCATCGTTGGGAGATTAGGCGACGGGGCCACCGGCAGCTGCCAGCGGGTGCTATGTGTATAATTCTGGCAGGGTATAACGGTAAGCCTGCACCGACGCTGACGGTCGAGCCATCCTTCGCCATTTATCATCTGTGCCAGCTCGCCTAAGGTCATTCCATGTACTACCGGAATGGGCAAGGCTCCTACACCGGAACGGTACCTCATGTCGAGAATAGGGCCATCCACATAGAATCCGTTTGGATTAGGCCGGTCAAGCACAACGACAGGCAACTGCTCCGCAGCACAGATGTTCATCAGTTTGAGCATGGTAATATAATAGGTATAGAAGCGCAGTCCCACATCCTGGATGTCAACCACAAGCAAGTCGGCCCTGTCACGAAGGTACCGGTCGAGGGGTATCGAGTCAGTTGCACCATAGAGCGACCTCACCGGCACGCCTGTAGTCTCGTCGACTCCACTCTCTACATGCTCACCCGCATCAGCATTCCCCCGGAACCCATGTTCAGGTGAGAGCACACAGGCCACATCGAAATGATTCGCAACAAGCAAATCGGGCAGCAACTGTTGTCCAACCCTTGCAGTCTGATTGCAAAAGAGCGCCACCCTCCTACCCTTGAGCAAAGGGAAGTAACGCTCTGTCTGCTCATCGCCGCAGACTACGGGGCCAAGGGGACGGCTTGCTCTTATCGGAAGCAGAGCCACAAAAGCACACCAGAAGAATAATAGCCGTATTTTAGTCATAAGTCACTTGATTATTGGGGCAAAGTTAGCAGAAATTAGATAAAAAGGGAAGAAAAATACAGAGAATCGAGCTTCGAAAGCATGCTGCCCTACAAAAAGACGCGAAAAAGACCGGCAATTAAAGAATAAAGCATTATCTTTGCTGTGGTTTACGCACTTGACCTTTAATTCCATTGAAGATGAAAGACCGACTGAAATTCCTGCTCATCGTTGCACTCGTCACACTAACGGCAAGTGCCGGCCATCTGCCTCCCCTCCACGTCAGCGGTAACAAGCTCTGCGATGCCAAGGGGCGCACAGTGCGGCTTCATGGCGTGATGGAGACTCCCAATCCCTACTTCAACTCACACCGATGGGGCTACAACTGTGACGACAGCAGTATCGGAGCCTGTATCAGCTACTTCGACAAGGTCTGCACAGCCATTACCGACAAGCGACAGGGAGCTTACTGTAATGTGCTCAGACTGCATTTGGACCCTTGCTGGACCAATGACCCGGCACTGAAAAGCGACAACAAAGAAAGAGGCGAAGCTGACATCAGCCGCTTCAGCAAAGCCCGACTGGCAAAGTACCTTGACTCGCTCTACCTGCCTATCATCCAAACAGCCCTCCGGCACGGACTCTACGTGGTGGTGCGCCCGCCTGGTGTATGTCCGCACAACTTGCGGGTAGGCGATGACTATCAGAAATACCTTGAGACTGTCTGGGGAATGGTGGCGCAACACGCAGACTTCAAGAAACTATCAGGTGTTGTGTCACTCGAACTGGCCAACGAACCTGTTGACGTGAGACTGGCCGACGGATCACGCTCACCCAGCGCACTCCACGACTACTTCCAGCCCATTGTTGACCTCATCCGCAGCAAGGGCTTCACGGGTATCCTGTGGATTCCCGGCGCTGGTTACCAAAGTCAGTATGCCGACTATGCTTCTCATCCCATCACAGATTCCAATTTCGGCTACGCCGTACACGTCTACCCGGGATGGTATGGAGCAAGCGACGAGCACTGCGACCATGATGCCTTCATCCGACAGTTCTACCAACAGGTGCCCGTGGTTGGCTTTAAGCCGATCATCGTGACAGAGATAGACTGGAGTCCCGTAAGGCCGGGTGCAGGAAAGCGCAACGAGTTCGGTCAGTGGGTACCGTCGAATTTAGGCACATGGGCCACTGCTTCCACGTCGAAATGGGGTAATGCCTGGAAAGCTGTACTCGACCATTACAGCAACATCAGTATGACGCTGAGCGGTACCGATGTCTATATGGACGTGCCCTGCTACCTCAGTACCGGTAAAGTGAGGCCCGCTTTCCAAGGCAATGCCGAAGCCTGTGGAGCTGCTTGCTTCGAGTGGTACCGCGAGATGGCAAAAAACAAGAGCCGATAGAAGCTCGTAAGGAAACATCTAACCCAAAATATCAGTAAAATGAAAACAACAACATCATTCAAACATTCCTTTAGTCTACGCACCGTTGCCAGCCTGACATTTTTGTTCACTCTTGCAACCCTGCCTTCATCGCTTTCAGCACAGGAAAAGGAAGTCAGGATATGGCCCGACAAGACTCCTAAGGAAGTGGTCTTAGGCAAAGGAACCATCCAGGAAGAGACGAGCCCTGGAGGCGTGCAGAAGATTAAGAACCTTCCTCAACCAACCTTACAAAAATACCCGGCTCCAGGATCGAAGCGCGACAAAGTGATTATTGTATGTCCCGGCGGCGCCTACAATGTTCTTGCCGTCAATCTTGAAGGCTGGGAAATCTGCCAGTGGCTGAACTCACAGGGCTACACGGCCTATCTCTTGCGCTACAGGGTGCCGAAGAACAGGCTTGGGGCCCTGCAGGATGCTCAGCGCGCCATTCGCATGGTGAGAGCACAGAATCCGGGCAAACAAGTGGGCATTATGGGCTTCTCTGCCGGTGGCAGTCTGTCTGCACGGGCCGCCACCCGCTTCGAATCACCTTCCTACACCGCCATCGACGATATCGACAAACAGTCGTGCCGTCCTGATTTCTGCGCACTCATCTATCCCGCCTATCTCGATGAAGGTCCCAACCATTCTCTAACTCCGGAGCTGACGCTCAACGCACAGACTCCCCGCTTCTTCATCTTCCAGACCGAAAAAGACCCTTACGGCAACAGTGCCTTTACCATGGGGGCTGCTCTGAAACACAATAACACTGATGTGGAACTGCACATCTACCCTGGCGGCGGACACGGCTATGGACTTCGTCAGGCTTCGGCCAAAGTGGCTACCATTTGGCCCCGTCTGATGGCCGACTGGCTTGAGACCTTCTGAACCGCAGCGCCATGAAGGACTTGGCAAACAGAATCCTGGCCTTGGCAGTCGCGCTGATGGCTCTCTCACTACATGCAGAGACCTCAGACGAAGCATTGAAGCTGACAGTCGGGCGTAAGCCAGGGCAACAGATTGTCGGTCTCGGCGCGGAGCTCGATCCTCATTTCCTCTCGCAGAATGTCACTCGGACCGAAGGGTGCAAAGCCGCTGACTGGGAGCGCATCATAGCAGCCCGCATCAGGGCCATGCACCTGCAGAGGCTGCGTGTCATGGTACAACCTCAATGGTATGAGCCAAAGAACGATGATGACAATGCCCGGCACATCCGTCCTGAAGGTTTCAACTGGAACAGCCCAGAAATGAAGTCGCTCTACGCCGAACTCGATTTAGCTCAAAAGGAACATATCGACGTGACTCTTACGCTATGGGGAGCTCCGGCCGGCCATTTCCTGGCAGGCAGCAACTATGGCGACTGGATGGTAGCTCCTGTTGACTACGAGGAATGGGCCGAGAATTTCTCGGCTCTTATCCAACATCTCACAGAGGTCTGCGGCTATACTTGTATCAAAGAGATTACGCCCGTCAACGAACCCGACTGGGCTTTCATCTATTTCGGTCAGACAGCAAAGCCAGAGAGCTACGTGAGGATGTGCCAGGTGCTCGACAGACGATTCAGGGACGATGGAATTAGAGGTAAGGTGAGGTTCAGCCTTTCCGACAACTCCGACGGAGGCACTGGCACCCACAGCTTTCTTGAATATTGCAGTCAGAACCTCAGCCAGCAAGCTGACCTCTTCAACAGCCACACTTATCTCTTCGGCTACGAAACACCCAACTCCGAGATTGAGCGTTGGGAGACGGAAAACTGCCGACTGAGCTCCTTGGCCGGACTTCCCCATTTCGTAGGGGAATTCGGTAGCAACCAGTGCGTAGGAGCCTCACGCCAACTCGACATCAATCGCTTTGAGCGTGGTGTGCTCTTAGCCCGCATCGTGCTCTGCTGTCTCAATGCCGGTGCCTCGGGATTGAGCTACTGGAGCCTCATCGATCAATACTATGGCCGCACGGAAAGCTACGGACAGATGCAACAGCTGGGACTTTGGAAGTCGGTGGCCAAATGCTACGAAGCTGACAGTACCTACGCCAAACTACGACAGGACTACGAGCCGCGTCCACAGTACTACGCCTACTCACTGCTCACACGATTCATCCGTTCAGGACAGACCGTATTCCCCATAGCCACGGGGAAAGAATTCTTGGCCGCGACAGCTTTTCTTAACGCCAACGGACAATGGACTTACATCTTCGCCAATGCCCAACAGGCCAGTCACAGCCTCCAGCTGGTGAACACCAACGGAGGCCGCGGAACTTATTGCATCTATTACTATGTGGAAAACGCACTTCCTCACGACGGTGCCCAAATAACTCCATCAGGAAAAGTCAGTGCAGGGAAGAATGGACTTAAAATAAGGATTCCGGGCGAAAGCGTCATCGTGCTGAGCCCGGCGACCAGAGATTGACCTTAGCCCCACTCTTTCCGGCAACAAAAAAGGGAAAGAGTGGGGCTAGTCGGAATGTCGGCTCACCTGACGTTATCGCCAAGCACGGCTGTGCGTGCCAGCATGGCAGCTCCCACGACACCGGCTTTCTCCTTGAGTACCGACAGACAGATGCGAGTGTCCTGGTTGACCAGGCTCAATGAGTATTTCATAATGCCCGAACGGATGTGGTGAACCAACATATCGCCCAATGTCGACATCAGACCACCTACAACGACGGTATCAGGATTGAAAACATTAATGATTCCGGCAATATGCTCACCAAGCTGGTTGCCCATCGTCTCAACGACATTGCAGCAAAGCATGTCGTCCTTGGCTACGGCCTGGAGAAGGTCGTCGTAGCTGATGGGCGAGCCGGCTTTGAACTTATCCTGCAGCAACGAGGCCTCGCCCCGTTGCAGATGCTCCGTCACGATGCGATGGAAAGCGCGGCCTGACACCTGCGTCTCCAGACAACCCTTCTTACCGCAATGACAAAGAACCTCGTTGTCGAAAGCATGGACGTGTCCTAACTCACCCGAGAACCCTGACTTGCCGCGATAAACCTTTCCGTTGATGATGATACCCATGCCGAGTCCCCAACTGAGATTGATGAACAGCATGTTGCGAACAAGCGAGTGGTCGCACTTCATGTACTCACCGTAGGCCATGGCACGGGAATCGTTATCGATAAACACCCTATAACCAATCTTCGACGAAAGAAGCTCTGTGAGCGGCCGCTCAGAGAAGTTGAACATGCTGTAGCTGTAACCACTGTAGGGATTCACACGCCCGGAGATGTTCACGCAAACTGCAAGCACCTTCTTTTTATTTACATCAAGCCCGTCGATGAAATCTCTGACCATCTTGCAAAGAGCCTCTAACGATTCCTCGTTGTTCTCAATCTTGAAAGGGACGTTCATGGAAAGCTCCACAAGGTCGCCTCGGAAATTCATCAGGCCCAGACTCACTGAATCGGGCAGAGTGTCCACACCGACAAAATAGCCGCTGTCGGGATTAAGACCATAGAGATTAGGATGCCGGCCCTCTCCCGTCTCCAACTTACCGAATTCGTTGACGGTTCCTTCGGCGGTCATTTCTGCTATTATCTTCGACACCGTCGGCACACTGAGGCTGAATTCCTTTGCGAGATCATTGTTAGTAGCATTGCCGTTGGCAATAAAGTATTTAATGATCAGGTTCTTGATAATGTCTATCTTCATATCGCGCCTTGTAATTGATTAATAAGAGGTTGTCATTTTATGTTCATGAATGTCCGACCACCCCGGCTCTTCTGCTATGACGAGCCGTCAGACACCCACATCGAGTGCAAATTTAAGAAAAAAAACGATATTAAGCCAAAATATTCGGCCTTTTTTATCACACTATAAAAATATATTGACTAACTTTGCCCTACCAAGCCCCCATTACGCCCCGCTAAGGGCAAATACAAGCTTTTGACACGGGAGTGTAATGACTAAGAACATGCATATCACGTCTATCACAATGAGAAAGTTTCTTTTTATTATTATTGCCATGTTGGTGGCTGTCGTTGCCCAAGGTGCAGGCAAGGAGATACCGGCCACTGACTCCAACATCACATTCACGGGACGCACGGCGAAGACTTCCGATGGCGGCGTACGCTATGACTGGTCGGGCGTCTACATGCAGACATTTTTCTCCGGAAGCAGTGTGGGAGTAGTGGTTTCCGAGGAGGGGACAAGCTATCACAATGTCTTTGTCGACGGGAAACTACTAAGGAAAATAAAAGTCGACGGTAAGACTCCTCATGCCATCACCCTTGCCTCCGGACTTCCAAAAGGCTTCCACCGTCTCATGATGCAGAAATGCACGGAGGGAGATTATGGCTGCACTACGGTCTGGAAGCTTCTCGTCGGCAAGGGGGCCACACTGAAACCTGTGCCCCGCTCCAGTCGATTCATCGAAGTCGTCGGTGATTCCTATACCTGCGGCTATGGTGTAGAGGGAAAGAGTCCCCGGGAACCTTTCGCCTTAGAGACCGAAGACTGCCATGAGGCCTATGGGGCTCTCATCGCCCGATACTTCGGTGCCGACTATGCCCTCATTGCCCATTCAGGACAGGGCATTGTGAGACATTGGGGTGACAAGCAACCCACTTCTGAGAACCAAATGCCTGAGCGTTGGACCCGCATCTTCGACACACACGGTCAGGAAGCCTACGATTACAAAGCCTACAAACCCGACATCGTCATCATCAACCTCGGAACCAACGACTACTCCACCATGCCACTGCCGTCGGAAAAACAGTACGTTGGTGCCTACGTAAAATTCATCGAAGCCATCAAAGGCCGCTATGGCGACATACCCATACTCTGCGTCACGCCTCATTCAGCCAATATCTATCTCAAGGCAGCCCTCGGCCGACTGCGCGACAAAACGCTCTGTATGAACAAAGTGTACATGGCCAATCCGCTCGACGGTATCATCACTTCCGACCGCGACCTTGGCTCCAACAGCCATCCGAACAAGCAGGGACAGACCAAGATAGCCTTCGCGCTCATTCCCCAAGTAGCCGCCATAACGGGCTGGGAAGTCAATCAGCTGCCCTTTTAGAAATCAAGCACAGAATCATGACCGTCATGAAGCGAATCCTCTTCCTACTGCTCCTCTCACTGCCGCTGCAAATCAGCGCCGGGCAGATTCCGGAGTCTCAGCTCAAAAGACTTGATGCTGCTATCGCCTTGCGCTCCACCTATCAGGAGCGTAAAGAGGCCCGCATCACCAAACTCCACGATGCCCTGCTTGAGGCCTCTACGCTCAGTGCCAAGATTGACATCTCAAAACGGCTCTACCAAGAATACCAAGCCTACCGCAACGAAACGGCCATCAACTATCTGCAACAGGCCATAGAATTTGCAAAAGCCGACAACGATCCGACCGAGGAGGCCTTACTGCAATCTATGCTCGCCTACCAACTCGCGCGCTCAGGCTACTACGGTACCGGACTCCTTCACATCAAGCGCGTAAGAAGACAAGCTCTTGACGAAGAGGGAAAAAGAGAATACTTCAAGGCTTATTACGAACTAAGCAAGCAACTCGCCACTTACTCTGCCGGAAATGCCGACCGCAAGGACTTCCAATCCCGGGCTGCACTCTACTATGACTCTCTGATGCAGGTGCTTCCCCACGACTCACCACTCTACTACGAGAACCAGGTGCAGCTGCTCACTGACAGCAATCGCATGGATGAAGCAATGAAGGTCATCGGACAATGGATGAAGAAGACGGTGAAAGGTAGCCACGACTACGCCATCATCTGCTACTATATTTACGGCATAGAAGAAAAGAAAGGGAACGAGAGCGAAGCCCTGAAATACCTTGTGGAGTCAGCCATCTGCGACGTTGAGAACACCACTTACGACGAGGCTTCCATCATCTTCCTGAGCCGCTACCTGCGCAAGGAAGGCGACCTGAAAAGGGCACAGGCCTACATCAGCTACGCCTACGACATGTCAACCATCTTCGAGGGACGCATGAAGAACTGGGCCATGACCGACCTGGAGGAGGTGAACCGAAGCTATCAGAACCAGCTGAAAAAAGATAAGAGCAAGCTTATATTCATCACCATAGCTCTGTCGACACTCGCAGTCATTGCCCTCGTGCTGCTCGTCCTTGCCATCCGTCAGCATCGCAAGCTCAACACCTCCATGCACGATGTAAGTCACAAGAACCGGCTATTAGAAGAAGCCAATGGCAGTCTGAAGGATATGAACGAGAGAGTGAAAGAGGTCAACAAGTTACTCTCTGAGTCCAACAAGAGCAAGGAGGAGATGATAGGGCTCGTCATAGGCATCTGTACAACGTACATTGAGAAGATGGAAAACAACCGCAAGCTCACAAATAAGATGGTGAGGAACCACGAGTATCAGAAACTCTTCGACCTCAGCAACTCTTCCGACGGCACTGACGAGGCTTATAAAGAATTTCTCGGCATCTTTGACAAAGTGTTCCTCACGCTCTTCCCCAACTTTGTCGACGAGTTCAATGCACTGCTCAGTCCGCCCTTCCGCATAGAGCCTCTCCATGCGGGGACCCTCAATACGCCGCTTCGCATCTTCGCACTCATCCGCCTTGGTATTACCGACAGCAACAAGATAGCCAAGTTCCTCAAACTGGCCAACAGTACTGTCTACAACTACCGTACAAAACTCCGCAATGGTGCCTTGGGCTCGCGCGACGACTTCGAACAACGCACCCAGCAGCTCTGCATGGTGAGGCTCACCAGAACTGAGTCGGATACAAATGCCGCTTCCGAAACACTCGGAAATGACAAACCTTTAGAGAAGGTTATCACAGCTACGACCTCCTGACTTCGCTAATGCATCATCCCAAAACGTGTCCCCCATCCTACAAATAAAAGCAGGACAAGGGACACTGTTGTTTTAAAGCTTACTTTAGGCGAGCGGCCAATAATCCAGGTACCTCGCTGGTCTCCATAGCCACGGGTACTCCCACAGCCTCAAAAGCGGCAATCTTCTCCTCTGCCGTTCCCGAGCCACTCGAGATGATAGCACCGGCATGCCCCATCTGTTTGCCGGGAGGGGCCGTGCGCCCGTCTATGAACACAGCCACGGGCTTAGTGACATGCTCCTTGATATAGCGGGCTGCGCGTTCCTCGGCGTCGCCTCCAATCTCTCCGATGAGCACGATGCTGTCGGTATCGGGATCGTCCTGGAACTGTTGAAGCAGTTCTTCAAAATAGAGTCCCACAACAGGGTCGCCGCCTACGCCTACGGCAGTAGACTGCCCGAGACCGGCCTTGGTGAGGTTGTCGACGACCTCATAGGTGAGCGTACCACTGCGACTGATGACGCCTGTATGTCCCTTCTTGAAGATGTTGCCTGGCATGATGCCCACCATGCTCTCCTCCGGTGAGATGAGACCGGGACAGTTGGGGCCTATGAGGTTGGCACCCTTCAGGCGAATGTAGCGGTGAGCCACAACAGCATCCATTACGGGAATGCCTTCTGTGATACAGACGATGAGCTTTATGCCTCCGTCAGCAGCCTCCATCATGGCATCTTTAGCAAAAGGAGCCGGCACAAAGATGATGGATGTGTTTGCACCGGTGGCCTCGACAGCCTCCCTGACAGTGTTGAACACAGGTATGCCTGCCACCTCCTGACCACCCTTGCCGGGTGATGTACCGCCTACGACGTTCGTACCGTAGGCCTTCATACGAGCTGCGTGGAAACTACCGTCACGCCCGGTGATACCCTGAACGATGAGGCGGGTATCCTTATTGACTAATATACTCATGGTTTCCTTCTTTTTTTATATACCTATTTAATATATACAGCAAAGCCAAGCCTGCTACACACCGAGCTTCTTGGCCAGCTCCACTGCCTTGTGACCTGCGTCGGCCATCGTAGTACCTACGGTGAAATGAGTGCCTTCAAGAATGCGGCGGCCCTCCTCTTCATTGGTTCCGGTAAGACGGATGACCATCGGCACATTGACCTGAAGCTCATCAATGGCTTCGATGAGCCCGCGTGCCACGTCGTCACAACGCGTGATTCCTCCGAAAATGTTGATGAGCACCACCTTCACATGACTGTCGGAGAGCAATAGCTTCATAGCCTCCACTATCTTCTGCGGATTCGAGCTGCCACCAATGTCGAGGAAGTTGGCCGGACTGCCCCCGTAGAGTTTTATCATGTCCATCGTGGCCATAGCCAGACCAGCCCCGTTCACCATACAGCCTATGCTGCCACCGAGATTAACATAGCTGAAACCTTTCTCCTTAGCTTCCTCTTCCTTCTTTTCCTCGGGCGTAGGCTCGAAGCAGGCAAAAACATCGGGATGACGGAAGAGGGCATTGTTGTCGAAGGTCATCTTGGCATCGATGGCTTTGAGCTTTCCGTCGCGGGTTACTACGAGGGGGTTAATCTCCGCCAGCGAGGCATCCTTCTCCACGAAGAGCCTGTACAGATTCTTCAGCAGAGGAGTGGCCTGCTTCACGAGGGCATAGTCGTCGAAGAGCTTGAAAGCAGCCTCGCGCGCCAGATAGTCGGTCATACCCACGAGCGGGTCAATGGCTATCTTGACAATCTTCTCAGGAGTCTCGCGGGCCACCTGCTCGATGTCCATGCCGCCCTCGCGACTGAGCATGACAAGCGGCGATTTGGTATGGCGGTCGACAAGAATGCTCACATAGTACTCCGAGGCAATGTCGACAGCCTCGCCCACGAGCACGCGGTCAACCTTGAAGCCCTTGATGTCCATACCTAAGATTTGAGAAGCATACTGGCGGAGCTCTGCCTCTCCCTTAGCCACCTTCACACCGCCTGCCTTTCCACGGCCACCGGTGTGCACCTGAGCCTTCACAACGGCTTTGTCGGCACCGAGCTTACGGAAAGCCTCCACGGCCTCGTCCACGTTGTGGCAGAGTATGCTGTGCTCAACGGGCAAGCCATAGCTCGCAAAAAAAGACTTTGCTTGATATTCGTGTACCTTCATAACTAATTATTTGATATTTGAGAATTTGTATTTCCTTTTCTTGCTTTCTCACCCATCAGCCTCACTTGCGTGAAGAGTTCTCCTACCACTGCCGAGGCAAAGGCGGCATCACGGCCACAATCGACTTTCACCATCGGCCGGTTACGCTGACGGGTGTGAATAACCAGTTGGAATGAACCCACAGTGTAGGGCGTAGAAGTATTGGCAAGCGCTATCTCGGTAATGTCACTCACGAGGACTGCTGTTCCTCCAGCCACCACCACCTGCGGTTCATAGTAACAGAACACCGTCCCAGACGGCTCATTGGCACGGGTGGCATCGGCAGTGATGGCATAATCGGGGTCACCATAGAACGACACCATAGCTTCTATCGTAGGAAACGACGGAACGGGCGACACCATAGGCTCCTCGCGCTTCTCACGCAAGCAGACATACAGATAGGCGCAAGGAATGAGCAGCAAGCCAAAGAGCATGGTCGGATACTCAAACAGAAACAAGAGCAACAGGACCACGGCCGTGATAATGATTGCGCTCACACGAAAGCGTTGTCGGGCTGATGTTGACATAGTAGATTCAGTTAGATGTAAACGGTTTTCTTATACAAGGCAAAATTAATGATTCCTTTCTTAACAGCAAAAAAATGAGCCATCAATTTTCGAGAATGTTAAGGGAAAACAACAGGGAATATGGGCGCATCGGATAACCCCAGTGTTTGGATGAGAGAACAAAAGTGCCAGTACCATAGGGGTATTACTGCAGTACCGTAAGTAGATTACTGCAGTATTGTCAGAGTAACACCTCAGTACTCTCCTTTGGTACTCACTCCTGCTCATAAACACGTGTCCACTGAGTGTGTCCAGGAGGCACTTGTCCAATAATGAGTTTTTGACCGGCCCAAGTAAATTATAGATACCATTCCACGCCAATCCATCGAATAAACTTCCTTAAATGTGCTCTTCGTCGCTCTCAATCGGAGTTCAAAATCTCTAAATAGTCTACTAAAAATATTATTCAGTTAAAACATTATCTACTTATTAGTCAGAGCTTTATATATTTCGACCATTTAATTTTATCTACTATTGAGTTACACATCCTTGGTGCGACCGACATCTTTTCCTAATTTTGCAATCGAAAAGAGCAAGAGATTGTTTCTTTCATGTTATTGAGATTAGTAATAGTATAGAGTAAACTTAGCACCAACCAACAGAGTTGAGAAGCCACAGAGGTGGCTCTTACGGATTAAGAAACTATTTTAGACGTGGTTGAAGCCTTCTCACTTCTCTGCGAGATGCAGTGGACTGGGGAGGCTTCAGCATGTTTGAACATTTCGGAGAAATACACTCGCCCCCATTAAATAATCAGTCAAAATATTCCACAACTGAACAAAAAGCTGTAATTTTGTACCCTACGTGGGTCACTTCACAGTGGTCTGCGGACAATAAAAAAGTAGTATCGAAGTTATATCAATAAGGTTCCATAAATACCGCATAGCGGTTAGGAACAAAAGAAAAAGAAATTCTCAACGTCTATATATGAAGAAATGGATAGTAAGCCTGGTGTTAGCAGCCCTGGTGCCAATGATGTCCCTGGCCCAGTCGAGCATGACCGACGACCAGGTGATGTCGTACATCGTCAAAGAGTACTCCCGCGGCACTTCACAGAGCCAGATTGTAACCCACCTGATGCAGAACGGCGTGAACATCGAGCAGATACGCCGTGTCAGGACAAAGCTGGAACGGCAGCGCAACCAGAGCGGACTGGGCAACCTGAAGGACCAGACTACGGGCAATGCCGAAAGCAGACTGCGCTCCCCCAACGGAAAGAACAACAAGACTGCCACCGGCGACTACAACGTCACCGGTACTACACGCAGTGCCTCTGACTATTCCAACTACCGGATACAAGGCAACAGCGAATGGCAAACCCAGTACGACGAGACCAATCCCGACTTCCAGGCCATGAACGCTGAGATGAGCGGCATTGTGCCCAAGGACTCCATAGAGTGGCTCAACGAGATACTCAAGCAGCAACGCAATGCCAAGAACCAGGTTTTCGGCCGCAATATCTTCAACAATAAGAATCTGACGTTCGAACCCGACATGAACATCGCCACGCCTCAGAACTACCGGCTGGGGCCTGGCGATGCCGTGAACATCGATATCTACGGAGCCTCTCAGAAGTCGGTGACAGCCACGGTGAGCCCCGACGGCGATATCGTAATCGAGGACTTTGGCCCCATCAACGTGGGAGGCCTCACCATCGCACAGGCTAACGCGCGCATAAGAAGTCAGCTCGGTGCCCGCTACCAGAGCAGCCGCATCAAGATTTCTCTGGGTCAGACACGTACCATCACCATCAATGTGATGGGTGAGGTAAAGAATCCCGGCACCTACACCCTCTCTGCTTTTGCCTCCGTCTTCCATGCCCTCTACATGGCCGGCGGAACCAATGAGCTCGGAACCCTTCGTAACATTAAAATCTACAGGCACAACCGCTTAGTGAGTGTCTGCGACATCTATGACTATATCCTCAACGGCAAGATGACAGGCAACGTGCGTCTCACCGACGGCGATGTCATCATTGTCGGACCTTACGACTGCATCGTCAACATCTCAGGCAAGGTGAAACGACCGATGTACTACGAGATGAAGAAGAACGAGAGCGTAGGCACATTACTCAAATATGCCGGAGGCTTCACGGGCGATGCTTACCGCAAGTCGGTGCGCCTGCAACGTAAGACGGGGCGCGAACGGGCCGTCTTCAACATCGGTGAGTTCGATATGAACAGCTTCCACGTGGAGGATGGCGACAGCGTGACCGTAGACTCTATCATGGACCGATACGCCAACACCGTTGAGCTGAAAGGTGCCGTCTTCCGTCCAGGCATGTACCAACTCGGCGGAGAAATCAACAGTGTGCGCTCTCTGTTGCAGCAGGCAGAAGGTCTGAAAGAGGATGCTTTCACCACCCACGCCGTGATGCACCGTATGAAACCCGACCGCACACTCGAGGTGATTCCGGTCGACGTGGAAGGAATCATGAGTGGAAAGACAGCTGACATCCCGCTGAAGGAGAACGACGTGCTCTTCATACCTACCAAGAGCGACATGATGAACGAGCAGACCATCACCATTCACGGCGAAGTGCAGTACCCCGGAATCTACAAATATGCCAGCAACGAGACCATAGAAGACTTCATTTTGCAGGCCGGCGGACTCAAGGAGACAGCCTCGACGGTGAAGGTCGACGTGGCCCGTCGCGTCAGCAATCCCAAGGCACTCTCCACAGATAGTCTCATTGCCAAGACTTTCACCTTCTCTCTCAAGGATGGCTTCGTCATCGACGGTCAGCCCGGGTTCGTACTCATGCCCTTTGATGAGGTATATGTGCGCAAGAGCCCCGGCTACTCCGAGCAGCAGAACGTGACCGTGGAAGGTCAGGTGATGTTCCCCGGCACCTACACCATGAACCGGCGCACCATGCGACTGACCGACCTAGTGAAAGCAGCCGGCGGCTTCACAGACCTGGCTTATGTCAGGGGCGCAAAGCTGGAACGTACGCCTAACGAAGCAGAGCGGGCCCGCATGGAGGCTGCCTTCAAGATGCAGCAGCAACAGCTCCAACAACAGCTGCTCGAAATCTCGGCAAGCTCCAACAACAGCAACATTCAGCAGATGACCAAGACCCTACAGGACGAGATAGAAAAATATCAGGTGCCCAACACCATCAGTGTCGGCATAGAGCTCGACAAGGCTCTGAAGGAGCCCAACAGCGATGCCAACATCATCCTGCGCGAGGGCGACCGTCTGCTTCTGCCTTCCTACACGGCGACCGTGAAGATAAGCGGCGCTGTAATGGGACCCAATACCGTGGCCTACGAGCGTGGAAAGCGCACCAAGTACTACATCAATGCGGCAGGAGGCTTCGCTCAGAATGCACGCAAGAGCGGCGCATACATCATCTATATGAATGGCCTGATGTCGAAGGTCTCGGAAGGAGCCAAGGTGGAGCCAGGCTGTGAGATCGTCGTCCCGAGCAAGATAAGCCGCCGCATGAGTCCGGCTGAAAC
>OMVH01000086.1 GCA_900314365.1 uncultured Prevotella sp.
CCAACGCAGGGTGTGTGGATAGGGCATACCCCAGACTTGCTCTCGTGCTTCGAAGATGCGCGAGAGCATAGCTACCTTCCAGCATCGAATAGGTTGATTCATCTGCTCGCGGACTGCTACAAGATTTGCCCCTACAAGGGATAATTAGACTTTCGGAACTAGGGTGTTCAATTTGTTGTGTCCACTTTTGAATGAGTTCTTGAATACAAACTTGTGGGAAATTTGTTGTCCTACCTTTGCCAATGCTGGTCACTATTCGCTCAAATGGTAATGGAAAATCATGTACAGGCTTACGCTCCCAATGGAGTGTGGGATAGCCTTACGAGCAAGCTCGACGGCTATCCCGCAGGTTGAGCCTCACTCCTACAAGCACAAGAAAGTGAGCTAAAGACAGAGCTTAAACATTATTAACAGTGATATTCTTCTTTTGTCCTACACAATTACTAAATTTGCGAGATTAAACTAATATTGATGATGAAACGCTCATTGATTCTTTTGTTAATGGCTTGCACCACTGTGGCATTGCAAGCCAAAGTGAAACTGCCTCACCTTATCGCTGACGGCATGGTAATACAACAAGACACGGAGGTGAGACTCTGGGGATGGGATACTCCTGGCAAAACTGTGAGGGTGAGTCCCTCGTGGACAAAAACAGTCTCCACCGCCCGCACAGGTTCCGACGGGACCTGGATGGTGAAGGTACGTTCGCCCAAAGCAAGCTATAAACCGCTCAGCATTGTCTTCAACGACGGCGAGCCTCTCACAGTGAAAGGCATCCTCGCCGGTGAAGTATGGCTTTGTGGCGGACAAAGCAACATGGAGATGCCCATGCAGGGATGGGGCACCTGCCCTACTGAGGGCTACAATGAGGAGATGCTGAATGCTTCGAAGTTCTCGGGTGTTCACTACTGCATGATGCCCGAGATATGGGCCGAGCAGCCACGCACCGACTCCGACTGTAAATGGCAGACGGTGAGCCCCAACACTGTGGGCAACGTTTCAGCCACAGCCTACTTCTACGCCCGCGCGCTGAATGCCTCTCTCAACATTCCTATCGGTATCATTGTGGCCTGCAAGGGTGGCTCAAGAATAGAGGGATGGCTGAACAAGGAGAACATCAAAACCTACACGAAGGATCCACTCGACCTGGAGTCGGTAAAGAAGAAGTACAAAGGTAACTGGTCGTACCCCAACTACTGGTACAACGGTACCCTCTACCCCACTATGAAGTACACGGTGAAGGGTTTCATCTTCTATCAAGGCTGTTCAAACGTGGGCAATCCCGCCGGCTACTATTCCAAACTCATGAATGTCATGGTTGACCAATGGCGCACGGAGTTCGGGCTCGGCAACCTGCCCTTCTATTTCGTGGAAATAGCTCCTCACAGCTATGGCAACGTGAACAACGACAATGCAGCCCGACTGCGCGAGGAGCAGTTCAAGGCCTCGAAGGAGATAAGCAACTGCGGCGAGATAAGCACCGTAGACCTTGTCTATCCCTGGGAGGTGCAGAATATCCATCCTGCTCAAAAGAGACAGGTCGGCGAGCGGCTGGCCTTGAAAGCCCTGAAGAACCAGTACGGCTTCAGCAACCTGCGCGCTGACGGTGCCGAATATGGCAGCATGCGCATCTCCAACGACACCTGCTTCGTAAGCCTGAAGAATATGTACATGGGCTTTTATCCTACAGGCGAGCAGACCGGATTCGAGGTGGCTGGCGCCGACAAGGTGTTCCATCAGGCCAAGGCTGTCAGCTCAGGCACAGACAAGCTCATCATCACCTGTCCCGAAGTGAAGGCACCGGTAGCTGTGCGCTACTGCTTCCGCAACTTCAAGCTCGGCAGCGTGCACAACTCTGCCGGTCTGCCACTGTTCCCCTTCCGCACCGATAACTGGTAAGGACAACAGGCTGAAAGAGTTCATCAAGACAGCATCTGATGACAACATCCCCATTCCACACCGATAACAGATAAGGACTACAGGCTGCATCCTTGAACGCAATGGATGCAGCCTGTCTTTCATCTATATTCTGCGTAAAGTAAGCTGGTGTAACAACGAACAGGAGCGGTTTTGGCATGATATATAGATACCCCATCAACATGCTTCCCGTGGAATGACGGGTGGCGGGCAACCCCTACATCAGTCATAAAGCACAAGACTATCCACCGAGCCTCCTTTGTGGACAAAGTATCCGTCTGGGCAGAGAAACCATAAACAATAAAGAGTAGTTGCGGGGATGGGCTCATTCTCCTTAGTGTTCGGTTAAGTTTGGTGAAGCCTCCGAACAAGGGGTGCCAATGATTACAGCCCGACAGTCACCGGACTGTAATTTTCTTTATATGACCACATACTCCGTGGAAGACCGGTTGATGCAGTATCATATATAAAAACATCGACCGAAAACTTGCACGGATGAAATAAAACCGATAACTTTACATCCCGACTTTCCAACCTCCACGACTGTATATAGAAGACGTGGCCGGCGAGGACGGCTTCAAAGAATCAAAATACACAAAACAATGAACATCTTTGCAAAAATCATATCCGAGAAACTCTCGCTACCGGAGGGTGCCGTGGCCAACACCCTGTCGCTGCTTGACGAAGGCTGCACTATCCCTTTCATCTCGCGCTACCGCAAGGAGCGGACGGGCGGACTCAACGAGGTACAAATAGGACTCATCAGCGACTGGAACGACAAATTGAAAGAACTGCAGAAGCGCAAGGAGACCATCCTCAAGACTATTGAAGGGGCAGGCAAACTGACCGACACCTTGCGGCAACGTATTGAGTCTACCTGGAATCCTACGGAGCTGGAGGACATCTATCTGCCCTTCAAGCCCAAACGCCACACCCGTGCACAGACAGCCCGTGAGCAAGGTCTCGAACCTCTCGCCCGGGCCATCATGCTGCAACGCGACAGCCATATCGAGGCCACAGCACGCAAATTGCTGTCACTGCTTCGTGCACAACATGGTCAAGAAGCATCCGTAGAAGGTTCCCCGTTCACTTTCCTCAACGCTACACCCGAAGAACAACTTCAGCATGCACTCAGTGGGGCCAAAGACATCATCGCCGAGGAAATAAGTGAGAATGAAGGGGCGCGCAACGCTATCAGAGGTGAATACCGCCGCGGCGCTGTCATCACTTCGAAAGTGGTGAAGAGCAAACAAGACTCCGACGAGGCCCAACGCTTCGCCGACTATTTCGATTTCTCAGAACCGCTCCGTCACTGTTCTTCCCACCGCTTGCTGGCCATGAGGCGTGGCGAACGCCTTGGAGTGCTGCGCGTGAGCATAGCTGCCGACGACGAAGAATGCATGTCGCGACTGCGCCGCCATTACGTTCATGGTGCAGGTCTATGCCAACAGCTCGTCGGCGAAGCATCGGACGATGCCTTCAAACGCCTCATAAAACCATCCATTGAGAACGAATTTGATGCCTCGAGCAAAAGCAAGGCCGACGACGAGGCTGTGGCCGTCTTCGCAGAGAATCTGCGGCAATTGCTGCTCGCACCCCCATTGGGACAGAAACGCACGATGGCTGTCGACCCTGGTTTCGCCAACGGCTGCAAGATAGTATGTCTCGACGCACAAGGCAATCTTCTTCACCACGAGATAGTCTACCCGCTGCCGCCAAGACGCCTCTACGCGCAGGCAACAATAGCCGTGAGGCGCATGATAGCCAAATACGGTGTAGAGGCTATTGCCATCGGCAACGGCACAGCAAGTAGAGAAAGCAAGGATTTCATCAACGATGTCATCACGCTGCCGTCGGAACAGCAACATCCCCGTCCGGCAGTCTACGTGGTGAGTGAGGATGGAGCCAGCATCTATTCAGCCTCAGAGACAGCACGCAAGGAATTCCCTGACGAAGATGTAACTGTTCGCGGTGCTGTCTCTATCGGCAGAAGACTAATGGATCCTCTCGCCGAACTCGTGAAGATCGACCCCAAGAGCATAGGGGTGGGACAGTATCAGCATGATGTCGATCAGGCAAAACTCAAGCACAGCCTTGACCAGACTGTGGAGAACTGCGTCAACCACGTTGGCGTCAATGTCAATACGGCCTCACAGCATCTGCTCAACTACGTGAGCGGACTTGGCCCGACACTGGCGCGCAACATTGTGGACTACCGACACGAGCATGGACCATTTACGTCGAGAGCACAGTTGAAGAAGGTACCCCGGCTGGGTCCGGCTGCCTTTCAGCAATGCGCCGGGTTCCTCAGGATACCCGGCGCAAAGAACCCACTCGACAACAGTGCCGTACATCCCGAAAGCTACGCAGTGGTAGAGAAAATGGCATCCGACCAAGGATGCAGCGTCAGCGATCTCATCGGCAATGAGAAGAGATGCGAGAACATCGACCTGAAACGATATGTCAGTGAAAACGTTGGGCTGCCCACGCTCAACGATATCCGTGCCGAACTGCTGAAGCCCGGTCGTGATCCACGCGGTGAAGTGGAGGAGTTCTCCTTCGACGAGCATGTACACACCATAGACGATCTAACGGAAGGAATGGTGTTGCCAGGCATCGTGACAAACATAACCAAGTTCGGTGCCTTCGTTGACATTGGCGTGCATCAAGACGGACTCGTTCACGTCTCTCAGCTCGCTGACAAGTATGTAAGCGACCCGGCCAGTGTCGTTCACCTTCACCAGCACGTGAAGGTGAAGGTCATAGGCATTGACACCCAGCGAGGCCGCATCTCGCTGTCGATGAAGAATCTGAAGTAAAGGCACAAGCCTGTGTCGAGAATGACAAATACGAAAAGGGGGAGTAAGCAGAACTTACTCCCCTATCATTTTTTGCTTAAAAGGCTGGACCCCGCCGGTTGTAGCCTTGAAGTCATTCGGACCTGTGGCAAATTATAATAATCTAAGAAGGTAATCATTATATGATCTAAATGATCTTCTCCTCCACAAACCGGCAAGTATCCAGATCCTAGTATTGGCAAATCTACGCATACCTACCTTCTAAGATATACAATCAATACTCGCCACTAGTACCTAGATAACGACTGCAAAATTAAGTATTTTCCATTAAAAAACAGCAAGCTTAGACGTTTTTTTTCGTCTCGAAATCATTTTTTCATGAAAGCATACAAAAACCAAGCGGCTTCTGCGCAAGAAAGACTTAGCCAAGAGAATTACAAAGGCTTTGAAAAGCAACCTGAAGGCAGAAAAAGATGTTATGAAGCGAAGGCAGAAAAAGAAAAGACTCCCGACAACAATCGTCGGAAGTCCTCTTGATATCTTCATGCCGGACACGCTGGTCCTGACATTCATACTTGATGTTGAACTGCTTGTTTGAGGCAGTTCGGAAAGGATGGCTTTACTTCACCTTGTCGACAACAGCCTTGAAAGCCTCAGGATTGTTGACAGCGAGGTCAGCAAGCACCTTACGGTTAATTTCGATACCGGCCTTGTGAAGAGCACCCATAAGCTGGCTGTAGCTCATATCCTGAAGACGTGCAGCAGCATTGATACGCTGAATCCAGAGTGCACGGAAATTGCGTTTCTTGTTGCGACGGTCACGGTATGCGTAGGTGAGACCTTTCTCCCAAGTGTTCTTGGCTACGGTCCACACGTTCTTCCTTGCTCCATAATAACCCTTAGTGAGCTTCAGGATTTTTGTTCTCTTTGCTTTAGATGCAACGTGATTAACTGATCTTGGCATAATTTTTTACTTTAATAAAGTTCGACTAAAAAGTTACCTGTCGCGCTTAACGGAGGCAGAGCAGGTCGCGCACCTGCTTGAGGTTAGTTGTGTCAACCATTGTCTGGTGCACAAGGTTTCTCTTCTGCTTCTTTGTCTTCTTAGTCAGAATGTGACTGTGGTAAGCATGATGTCTCT